>JBEDEK010000105.1:0-4070 GCA_041175745.1 Bacillota bacterium
AGATCGGCTTCGTAAGTTTCGCCTGATTTTAGATGAATCTTTGAAATGGTTTTGTTTTTCTTTTCCACTGATACGACTTCAGCGTTGGTTTTAATTTTGATTTGTGGTAATTCTTTAATCAGTTTAACCATACCTCTTGAAATATTAAACATCCCACCTTTGACGTACCACAAATCATATTTCCATTGTATGTAAGGCAACAAGTTCATTAGCGCGGGCGCATCATAAGGTGAAGAACCCACGTATTTAATAAAGTAATTGAGAATATCAATAAGATAAGGATTACGGATATAGCGTCGAACACCTTGATTCATCGTCGAAAAGTAGTCCATATTTTGAAAGATGCTCACGGAAGGTTTAAATCGCATCGCTTCCCAAGTATTTTCTAATTGGTTATCAAAGGCCACCATCGCTGACACACCGTAAATTTTTTCGGTATAGGCGTAGTATGCTTTTAAGTCATCTAGATCTTGAGACGTTAACATTTTGTTCGTTAACATGTCTTCAATTTTATGAGTTAAATCAATGCTTGTGCCGTCTTCAAAAAAGTTTCGCCAATGCGGTCTTACCGGTTCGATTTGTATATAATCTGACATCTTTCGTTTATGTTTAATAAATAAGTTTTCAAATAGATGTGGCATCGTTAAAATAGAAGGCCCTAAATCAAAGGAAAAGCCTTTGGTATCTTTAACGTTAAGCTTGCCACCGAGATGGTTGTTTTTTTCTAATAACGTAATATCGTATCCAGGAATCGCAGCTAATGAAATGGCAGCAGATAAGCCGCCCAATCCACCACCAATAATCACGACTTTTTTCATAGTAACCTCATGATGACATTATAATCATTTTTAGCATAAACCATTAAAATTGATTTGTGAAATTGCATATAATGAATGCATGAACTTGCCCATCTTACTAGAATGGTTTCAACAACATCAACGAGATTTACCTTTTAGACGGCAACCCTCTCCGTATGGGATTTGGATAAGTGAAGTCATGTTGCAACAAACGCAAATGGAAACGGTTTTAAAATACTACGAGTCATTTCTAAAACGATTTCCAAATATTCCTTCACTGGCAAAAGCTTCGTTAGAAGAAGTATTGACAGAAGTTCAAGGACTAGGCTACTATCGCAGGTTTCGATTGATGCACCAAGGGGCAAAATATATCCTTGATCATCACCATGGAATATTTCCTAACACTTTTGAAACCGTATTGGCGATACCAGGCGTGGGCCTTTATACTGCTGGTGCAATCATGGCAATAGCCTACAACCAACCTTATCCAGCAACCGATGGAAATGTCATTCGTGTATTAAGTCGTTATTATGGTGTAAAAAAAGATATGCGACTACCAGCATCAAAACTACACATCAATAATCTTCATCAAAAGTTAGTTTTAAAAACCAATCCACGGAACTATATTCAAGCGGTGATGGAATTAGGAGCGTTGGTATGTCGACCCGTTAAACCGGCATGCCAAACGTGTCCACTTCAAAAAGATTGTTATGCTTTTCAAACTGGAAAACCGGAAGCATTACCCATCATTACTAAAACGACAAAAGTAAAAATCAAAGAATGGAAAACATTGATGATTTTACAGGATGACAAAATCCTGATGCGAAAAAACAAAACCAATCTCTTAAAAGATTTTTATTTGCTCCCTCAATGGGAAACGAAGTTTGAAGAAGTAGAAGAGTGGCTTATAAAAAACCACTTTAAACCAATTCACCTTGGCGAACCCAAAAGATTTCAGCATCAATTTACCCACCAAACTTGGGTGATGGAACTCTATCACTTAAAGGTCAAAAGTGGGCTAGATAAAGATGGAGAATGGATTCCGCTACAATCCCTAGACTCCATTCCTGTTCCAGAAGCCCATAAAAAAATAATTCGCAATTATTTTCCACAATACCTTAAATCAAAAGCTTTATAATGATAAGGAGGAATAAACGATGAACATATATCAATTTACAGTTAAAGATTATCAAGGAAAGCAAGTTTCTCTAAAAACTTATGAAAAAAAAGTTCTTTTAGTTGTGAATACGGCAATCCATTGTGGATTAGCCCCACAATATAAGGGCTTAGAAAAACTCTATCAAACCTATCAAAAACAAGGCTTTGAAATCCTAGATTTCCCCTGTAATCAATTTGCTGATCAATCACCAGAAAGTGATGAAGAAACAGCGATGATTTGTGAGACCAAATTGAAAAACTCCTTTAAACCATTTGCAAAAATTGAAGTCAACGGAAGAAATACGCACCCACTTTATCAATGGTTAAAGAAAAGTACGTTTAATTTATTTGGTTCACAAATCAAATGGAACTTCACTAAATTTTTAGTGAATCGAGAAGGTAAAGTTGTGAAACGTTATGCTCCAACCGTTCTTCCAGAAGCGATTGCCGGCGACATCCAAAAGTTACTGAAGTAATATGCTCATCATTCAGAACGCGAGCAAATCTTACGATAAAAAAAAGAAAGCGTTAGATGATGTCTCACTGATTATCAAACCCGGCGATCTCTTTGGTTTTGTTGGCCACAATGGCGCTGGTAAAACGACATTACTGAAAGCTATTTCTGGCATTCATCAATTAGATGAAGGCAATATTACTTTTGAAGGTTTGGATATCAACAAAGACTCATTGGCTTTTAAATCTAAAATTGCTTATGTCCCTGATCACCCTGATCTTTATGAGCAATTAACTGGTCGTCAATATATTGATTTTATTGCTGATGTATTTAAGATTTCTATCAAAGACAGAGATCAATTCATTCAACAATATGGTAGTAGTTTTGAAATGTTACCATTCTTAAAACAACCCATTAGTACTTATTCACATGGGATGAAACAAAAAACAGCATTAATAGCTGCTTTAATTCACCGTCCAAAACTACTTCTTTTAGATGAACCATTTGTGGGTCTTGATCCCAAAGCTAGTTTTGTATTAAAAGAAATATTTAAATCCATGACCCAAGCAGGTATGAGTATTTTCTTTTCAAGTCATGTTCTTGAAGTGGTGGAAAAACTTACCAATAAAATTGCCATCATTAAACAAGGAAAAATCATTCATCAAGGGCTTACGAAAGAAGTTTTGGGTAACCAAAATCTTGAATCGTTGTTTATGGAGCTGAGTTAATGTACCGGTTGCTGTTAAAAACGTTTGTTCGAGAAAGATTAAGTATTAGACGTTTATTTGGTCAAAAAATTGCCCGTTCAAAAATTCAAAGTGTTTTGATGGTTGGCGTTTTCATTTATGCTTTTGGCGTCACGGCTATTTCCAACATTATTCTTCAATATGAAATTGCTCAAACATTGGTCCTTATCGATGGTTTATCACAAATGCTCTTTCAAGTTGTCGGCAGTCTTAGTTCCTTAGGTTTTCTTTTTGGCTTCTTTCAAGCTCAAGGATATTTATTTCAATATAAAGATTTTGATTTATTAGGACCCCTACCGATATCACACAAAACGATTGTCGCAGCAAAGTTATCAATGATGTTGGTGTTTGTATATTTGTTTGCATTCGTGGTGGTGCTTCCAACTTATGCAGTGTGGTGGTTTGTCAGTGAAGCAGCGATACTTCAAGTTTTTTTCTTTGTTCCCATGGCCATGGTTGCCCCTATTCCATTGATGTTACTAGGGTCGTTGGTTTCATTCATCCTTAGAAAACTTACGCAAAGATGGATTCACGCTAATGTACTCCAAACTATCTTTTCTGTGATATTTATTATCAGTTTTACTGCCTTTAACTTTCTTTCAAATGAAATCTTGCCGTCTTCGTGGTTTTCCATTTTAGAACCATTTGATGTGATTGGTAATTGGTTTGTGAATGGTGTTGCTAACTTGAATATTTGGTTTACTTTCATGTTTATAGGTTTTCACCTTGTCATCTTATTTACCTTTATCAGCTTCATGAGTGGACCACTATTAAAAATCAATCAACAAAGAAGCAATTTAATGTATAAGCGACAAGACAAAATACCCATTCGTTCTCAGTCTGTTATGACCCATCTCATTCAAAAAGAATGGAAAAGATTTATTGGTACCTCTGTTTATTTCATCAATACTGGTT
>JBEDEK010000106.1:0-3655 GCA_041175745.1 Bacillota bacterium
CCGATGAAACTTGGGGTATTATCAACGGTGATTTTGAAGATGATACGGATGATTTTGCCTTCCAATCCGCTGGCTGGAATGCCTTTATTGGCGGAGAAGTCGATCAAATTGTGGCCGAAACAACTTATGAAACAGAAGGCGATAACCAATACGGTGCCCTATCGATGACGTCCATCGGCGATGCAACCCAATGGTGGCACGCACAATTAAGACAAAATGGTGTCTATGTTTATGCCAGTGCCTCTTATGTGCTGAGCTTTAAAGTTCGCGCTGCAGAAGCCCGTACGATTCGCGTCACTTTAAAGGATGGCGGTTTATCTGCTCGTCCGATTAATGAAGTGGCCGTCCAAATTGGTACAACATGGGAAACCAAGACCATTAACTTTTCACCGGCATCGGACGGTGTGAACTCTGAATTACAATTCGGGATTGGTCCAGACTCCTTTTTACCGAATGACTTAGTCGGATTTGCTCGCAATTATGCCGAAGTCCATTTAGATGATGTCAAAATCGAATTAGGTGAACCTTTACCTAATCAAGCTCCTAGCATTAGTGGAGCAGATCTTTTAGCAAAAGCCGGCGAACCTCTTTTAGTCAAGAGTGGCTTAGTCGTGCGAGATGATTATGATGCAAATCTTGCCTTAGGTGGTGTTCAAGCATATGACATTACCCAAGGACCAAAATTAAATCCATTAAATCCTGCTGCAGGTTTTTATACTTTCCTTTATTCAATTGCCGACTCTGAAGGTTTAGTGGGTACCCATCAACGTCAAATCATTGTTACCGATCAAAATCAATTATTAACTAACACGCAATTTACCCAATGGGGTGCCAACGGTATGCCTGCTGGTTGGACCAAGTGGAATGAAGACAATAATGGTGGTCAACGCGTCACTGCTGGTGTCATGCCACACCTCTTACCTGAATCATTATTGGGTAATGTTGTGAATGGTGATTTCTCAGATGCTTCCGAAAACTTCACAAACACCTATGGTTGGAATACCTTTATTGCTGATCAAGCAATCGATGGTATTGCTGCTACGATGGGAATTACAAATGGTGAAGGGGTGTTTACCACAACCGCTTCTACCTCAGCAACCCATTTCTGGCATGGTCAAATTCGACAAGAAAACATCCGCTTACCCAAAGGTAACTTTACCCTTCAATTTAGAGCCAAAACCTCTGAAGCGAGAACCATTCGGGTTGCTTTAGCAGGAGGTGGTATTAAAACTGAAGGTCGCGCGATTAATGAAGTACCTGTGGTGTTAACGACTGAATGGGATACTTACGAACTTGACTTCACTGCTGACAATCACGCTTATGGAGCCCTATTACAATTCTTTACTGGCCCAGATCAATTCTTACCAGAAGATTTAGCAGCCTTATATGCTTCAAGAACTGGTACGGTTTATTTAGATGATGTGAAGTTCCTTTATGAAGATGCCAACTCCCCTGTTGCGACGATGATTCCTACCCTTGCTGTTGATTTATGGAGAATTGTTGATAGTGGCATGCCATGGGAAAACCAAATTAAGTATGAAAAATTACCTTTCTATCAAGGTGATTATCAACTTAATTTCAAAGCCTACGCCGATGCAGCACGTCCTGTGATTCTTGCCATGGAAGGTAATGGTGGCGTTGCCCAACCAAATTTCTATCGCACGGTTGAATTAACCACTGAAGCCCAACAATTTAGTTACGATATTGAATATATTGCTAACTCAACCAACGCTTCTAAGAACCTCCAATTCTTTATGGGTTCCTTAGCCGACTACGCAACCTTTGGTGGTTGGTGGGAAGGTGTGACTGAAACCGATGCTTCGGATAACATTGAAACGATGATTTACTTCTTTGACTTTAGCTTAGTGAAAGTCGCCTAAATCATTTCAATTGAGTAAAATAAAAGGGTATGGTTTCAACACCATACCCTTTTTCAGGAAAGTGAAGGTTTCTAAGACCTGTGAATTCAACCCAATCGATTATTGAAGATATTCAACGGACAGGTGTTACATTCTTTCAAGATTTCACCAATTTCAAAGATGAAAAGGGTTACGGTTTAACCGTTGACCATACCGGTGATTTACATTTAAGCTCGATTGCCTCGACCGGTTATTATTTATCCAGTCTTGTGATTGGGGTAGCTAGAGGTTATTTACCAAAGCAAAAAGCGATTGAACAAGTAAGAAAAACATTACACACTTTATACAATCATGTTCCTCATTTTCATGGTTTCTTCTATCATTTTTTAAACATTCATACTGCAGAAAGACATAAGAAATCAGAGTACTCTACCATTGATAGTGCGTTAGCATTCAATGGGATTTTAACAGTACAACAATATTTCCAAGATCCAGAAATCAATCGCTTAGCCGATGCGATCATTCAACGTGTAGATTGGGATATTTTAATTCATAAACGGGGAACGAAGACACATTTTTATATGGCGTACAATCCAGACGCCGATGGTGATTATGTCAATGGCAAACCAGGTTACATTCATCATTGGAGTATGTTTGCTGAACAATTAATGATGTACGTGATGTATGCCGCTGTTGCAAAAGATACCAAATTAGCGATGACGTTATATGAAGATTTTGAACGCAAAAAAGTTACCTATGGCAACGCCTTCTATTTTTATACCCCAGGCAATACACTTTTTGTATATCAATATCCTCAATGTTGGTTGGATTTAAAAGATTGGACAGACCGCCAAGGGATTAATTGGTATGACAATACTCGGCAAGCCATCTACGGGCACTATGCCTTAAGCCGCGATACCGTCAAGCAATTTCCAACCTTTAGTGAAACATATTTCGGGTTTACCGCCAGTTACGGAAGAAAAGGTTATCAAGTTTCAGCGGCATTACCGAATGTCATGAATAAACTCGAACATGATGGCAGTGTCGCAACCAATGCAATGATTGGTTCCTTGTACCATGCTCCTGAATTAGCCTTACCAGCGATTGCACAACTTCGAGATGATCACCGGCTTTGGGATACTCGTTATGGTTTTATCAATGCCTTCAATGATGAACCGCCTATTTGGTTATCGACTCGCTGGCTCGGGATTGATAAAGGGTTAGAATTACTGATGGCAAATGCGTATTTACATCAAGATGTGATGAAAGCATATATGGCGCATCCTCTCATTCAAAAAGGGATAAAAGTATTACAATGGCAACGCAAAAAATAATGTGGTGGCAAAACGCCTTTGTTTACCAAATTTATCCGTTAAGTTTTCAGGATAGTAATGGCGATGGTATTGGAGATATTCCAGGCATCATTTCTCGTTTAGAACATTTAAAAAATTTAGGAATTGATGTGATTTGGTTATCACCGGTGTTTCAATCCCCGATGAAAGATAATGGTTATGACGTCAGTGATTATCGAGACGTTCATCCTTGGTTTGGGACGAAACAAGATTTAAAAAATCTTATTGAAGAAGTCCATCGTCGCGGTATGAAAATCATTTCCGATATTGTACTCAATCATACTTCTGATCAACATCCTTGGTTTATTGATGCCTTGAAAAATGCTGATAGTCCCTATCGTGATTATTATATTTTTCGAAAAAAGATCAATGATATTCAATCCGTATTTTCTGGCCCTGCTTGGACCAAAGTTCCAACTCGAGATGAATACTATTTTCATTTTT
>JBEDEK010000107.1:0-2908 GCA_041175745.1 Bacillota bacterium
ATGCAGGCTTACATCTCTGTACTAAGGAGTTTTATCTTTCAAGAAAAAGATGAAGCCCTTTATCGCTTAGCGTTAGGTAAAAAATCCCTCACCGAGTTTGCGCTTTTTCCCATCCTTGAAAAATTCCAAAAACTGGGAAAACACCAAGTGCTATCGGTTTGGATGCATGCCTTTATCCAAGAACTTAGACTGGAGACTAAATTGTTAACCTTATCGGATTTACCCGCCAATCTTGCTCGACTTGAGGGTTGGATGAAAACGGTGGAGCAATTATCCTCGTTAGGATATTCCCTAGCAGCATTTGAAACCTTTTTAAAACAAACCGATAACATCGATGTGGATTTAACAATCACCGCGAACATTGAAACCGATAATGCCGTCAAATTGATGACCATCCATAAAGCAAAAGGTTTAGAGTTTCCATATGTGTATTATCCTGGACTGACCAAGGGTTTTAATATGGTGGAAACCAAAGGAATGTACCAATATTCAAAGAAATATGGCATTCAACTACCTTATCCTGAAGCATCGTATGCTCGACCCATTTTTGCAGATTTGATTCTCAATGAAGAGAAGGAAGCAATTCTTTCTGAACAAATGCGTTTATGGTATGTGGCCTTGACTCGGGCGAAAGAAAAAATCATCTTGGTGATTGAATCCAGTCAACCCAAAACGATTGTCGATATTGAAAAGGCAAGATCCTTTGCTGATTTCATGCAGATTTATGATCAAATGACATCACGCGATTTAAGTAAAGATCATTATGTTGAATTTCCAATTACATTTGATCGAGTTGTTATGGAAGATAAACCTTCAAAGATGGTCCCGATAAAGTTTAAACAACAATCCCATTCTTTTGAAACCATCACGCCTAGAAGAGCGAGTAAACCGCTTGAAGAAGAAGTAGATGCAAAAGTACTCCTATATGGGACCTACTTACATGAATGCTTGTTTTTATTAGATTTCACCACCCTTGATACGAGTTTTATTACCAATCCAAAGGATCGGGCTTTGATTGATAAACTTGTTGCGCATCCTATTATTCAAAACGTTTCCCTTCAAGTAAAACAAGGGACAGCTCGCGTTTACAAAGAATATGCATATCTTGATGAGAAAACAGGTCTTACTTCCATTATTGACTTGTTGATTATTGAAGGCAATCAAGCGACGATCATCGATTATAAAACGAACCAAATCGATGATGAGGCTTATGTTAAGCAACTTCAAGCTTATGGGCGATATTTGAAAACCCAAGGATTGACTATTAAAGCCCAGATGCTGCTATCGATTCAACAATCCAAATTAAAATTCGTTCCGATTGAAAAGAGATAGTCAAATCAAAAGACGATTTAAACATAAATTTCCTTAACAATCATGTTATGTTTCTTTAAAGTAGCATGTCTGTTAAATCAACGGTTGTTGTATTAAACTCCGTTAAATCCGTCATATAAGCAAATCCAGTTTCAAAAACTTCACCCTTAGCATTGAAAAAACGATAATGGCCTAATGTGGCAATCGTTTGTTTATCCTTGACGTTAAATAATTTTTGAATGGGCTCCGGTAAGGTGACAACTTTCACTTCTCTCACATGAAACTTATACTGCTGAGGAAATTTTTGCATCATTAATTCTAAGTGCGGTTGATCATCATCAAAAGCATGGATACTTTTGGCTAATTGATCGAAGGATAAACAAAACTCAATATAAAACATGGGCACGTTATCGGCGGTGATATACCGTTGATAGTGAATTACTTTTTTCCCTAATGTTAAACCTTGAAATGTTCGCATCATGGTTTCGTCAACTTCGCAAACCTTTTTGGCAATCGTGAAAACCTTAGGTGTTTTTCCCGAATTAATGATTTCTCGATAAGCAGGCGAAACATTCACAATAAAGTCATAGTGATAGTTTGCTAGATTCACAAAGTACTGCTTATTTTCATCTTGCCGCAAATAATTTTTCGCTAGTAAAACACTCAAAATCCTATCAATCTCATCATCAGAAAGACCCAATTCTTTTTTTACTTCTTTTAAATCAGGAAGCGGGGTACCGCTGATTAATTTGTAATCTTCGACATAGGCAATAAACTGTTCCACCACTTGGGTGACAAGATCGGTTTTTTTACGACGATCAAATTCAAAAAATTCTTTCATAACTTCCGATCATATCGAAAACTAACGATATCTCCACGAATAAAGGTAAATACTAAGCCGATTACTTCTTTAGCGTCATAAATGGAACTCATGACTTTATGTAAGGGAAAACCGATTGGTACTTGTAAAAAGTTTGCTTCAATATGACTGGCTTTCTTCATCCCGTGACGATTATTCCATTTACCCTTTTTCGCATCCATTGCAGAACTTAATATCACTTCTTTTAGTCGTTTCTTACCTAAGACTAAATCATTTAAAGTATCTCGATTTTGATTCGGTAAAAAGACTTCTTGATAGGTGGTAAGGGTTTGATTCATTTTGATTAACCGTCTGATTTTTGCAATGGTTTTTGCTTTGGGAAAATATTGCCAAATCGGCGAATCTTTATTTAACATAGTAGCCGTCATGTTGGTGACTTCAAAATTGACATTTTCATTGGAGGCATAAATAAAGGGCAAGCGAATAATGATGGAGTTTGGATGATTGACGAAGGTACCTTTGCCGCGAATTCGTTTAATTAAACCTTCTTGTTCCAATGCATCATAAGCTGCTTTGACAACGGTTGAAGAAATATCATACATACCAACTAAGGTGTTTTCTGATGGTAAAGGTGATTGATCAAGAATCACTCGATTGATGATCGCGTTTTTGATTGAATTTTTGAGTTGCCGATAAAGGGGTTCGGTATCAAAAGGGTTGAGCCGGATATATTCCATCGCGACTTTAATTTAACATAAGCATTACCAAAACTTATAC
>JBEDEK010000108.1:0-5354 GCA_041175745.1 Bacillota bacterium
TCTCCATTCTATTTATGTTTGATATGATTCATTGCTTGTGTAATTAACACATGGACGTGGTCATCGTCAAGCGAGTAATAAACAACATTTCCCTCTTTTCGGTATTTAACCAAACGATTCTCTCTTAAGGTTTTCAATTGATGTGAGACAGCGGATTGACTGACACTAATCACAGCAGACAGATCGCATACACACAACTCGGTTTCTTTTAATGCCAATATGATTTTCATTCTTGTGGGATCACTAAATGTTTTGAAGAACAAAGTCAGAAGTGAAATAGATTCATTATCAAGCAAATTTTTATGGGCTATTTCTATTTTTTCAGGGTGAAGAACATTACATTCACAAAACTCAATGATATCTTTTTGATCCATACTAATCTCCTATCTATATGAGCGTTCATTCATATAGGTATATTAATCACAACAAAATAAGCAGTCAATGAAATTACACCGGTTTTGAACGATAATAAGTTTTTGTTGTTACTACCATGTTGAATTAAATATGTTGCGTAAGACAACCATTCGGACAAAAAAGCCCGTTTTTCATCAAAAAATATGTTCCCACAATGGACGAAATTTGCACACATAGACAAAAAAAGCCATCGGATACCTATGAAGGTCATCTGATGGCTGATTTTTATTAAGTTGGGTTAAATATAGAGTGCTGTCAAGTATGTGTCAAGTATATAACAAGTGCTATTTTAATGAAAGCAACGTGATAGACTCTACATGGTAAGTTTGAGAAAACATGTCAACCGGTTGTACATACTTAACCTCATAGGTGTCTGATAAATATTTAATATCTCTTGCGAGCGAAGATGGTTCACATGAAATATAAACAAATCGTTTAGGTTTAATTACTTTCACAGATCGTAAGAATGCTTCATCACAACCTTGCCGAGGAGGATCAACAAACAACACATCATAGGTTTTGCCTTTAGCGGCTCGTTCCACTAAGTAAGGAGCAGCATCCGCTTCAATAAATGAAACATTTCTAATTTCGTTTAGTTTTGCATTTTCAATTGCATTCAACACCGCATCCCGAACAATTTCAACACCTGTGACATGCTTGGATTGTTTCGCTGCGAGTAAGGTAATCGTTCCCACACCTGAATAGGCATCAAGGACAACATCGGTTGGTGTGAGATTGGCAATCGATAAGGCTCGAGCATAAAGTTTCTCCGTTTGAAATGGATTCACTTGAAAAAAAGATTTAGCTGCAATCTTAAATTTAAGTCCGGATAATGAATCTTCAATATAACCATCACCAAATAAAATATGTTCACGGTATCCCAAAACAACATCCGTAAATTCGGGATTAATATTTTGTACAATCGTACGGATATTGGGAAAAGCTTTTAAAAGCGCATCGACAAAAATTTGTCTTTCTGGAAAGTTAATTTTACCGGTGACGAGCACTACCATCAATTGATTGGTAACAATACCTTTTCTCACCATCACGTGGCGAATGAATCCCTTACGGTATTTTTGATCATAGGATTCAATGTGATGTTCGATACAAAGTTTTTTGACCAAACGTACAATTTGATCAGCTTCTGTGTTTTCGATTAAGCATTCATCAATATCTATGATCCGATGACTACCTTGTTGGTAAAGACCAGCGATGAGATTACCTCGTTCATCACGACCAAAAGGGAATTGAACTTTGTTGCGATAATGAAGGGGTTTCTCACTTGGGATGATGTCGTCGACTTTCCCGTTATAGTCGCCCATGCGTCGTAACACTTCTGCCACACGCATCTTCTTCATTTTCAATTGTTCTTGATAGGAAAGATGTTGCAGTTGGCAACCACCACACACTTCATAATATTGGCAAGGTGGTGTCACCCGTTGCGGCGATGTTGTCAGTCGCTTAGAGATTCGACCTTCTGCATATTTACCACGGTTGTTGGTGATGACAATTTCTGCTTCTTCTCCCATGAGTAAATACGGAACAAAAATGGGTAATCCTTCATGTTTGACGACACCTTTACCATCATGCGTATAATCGATGCAAACACCTTTAATATGTCGACTTGGGTTCATAATGTAAACACTCCTATGACCGGATAATGGTCTGATGGTAATTGTTGAAGAAACTCACTTCGATCGACGAAAACGTCTTTTACTTGGATGCCTTCTTGATAAAGAAGGTAATCGATTTGGGCAATGCCCTCTCCACCTTTAAATTCGTGATACGTGTTGCCTAATGTAAGGGAGGGAGCAAAGTGTAAGTCACGCGGCATATATTTTTTAATTTTGACCGCACCTTCATTAAAATCACCACCGAGGATTGTTGGTATTCTTTCTGGAAAAGACTGGATAAAATCAAACAATACTTTTAAATTGATATCTTTTGCTTTTGGGGAACGATAGGCCAGATGTGTATTTAAAAACCTGAGTAGGCGTCCATCGGTGTGTTGTAAAACAATCATTGATGCAATGCGCGGAAATCCTTCTTCTACATCCATCGATCCTGGTGTTCTTGGCGTGTGACTTAACCAAATGGTATCCGCAGCCTTGATTCGATAATCTTGCTTCTTGTAGTAAATCGGGCAACCTTCACCTTGCAAGTCTTGGTTACGTCCCATGTAGTAATAGCCGTAAATGGTTTCTAATTTTTTTAAATCTGATAACATCGCTGGAGTGGTTTCTTGAAACATTAAGATATCGGGGTTATGTTTTGCTATCATCGCCAAGACCGCAGGAATCCGAAATTTCCATTGATGGTTACCATCAACAGGGACATCGATTCTAAGATTAAACGTCATTACTTTCATTTGCATGCATTCATATTATACTTTGTGTAGAGGTGCTTAGAATGAAATGTCCAAAATGCGGAAGAGAAACGCAAGATAAAACGAAATTTTGTGCTTGGTGTGGGGCTGATATGAACAACCCCTTTCAAACTAGAGAAAAACCAATTCAACCTGAAGTAATGGATGAAAAAGATGTTAAACGCCAACAAGCGAGAAACAATAATGCTAATCCAAATCCCATGCTTGAACCAAAGTCTAAATTAGTTGCGGGCTTGCTCGCTATTTTTGTCGGTAGCTTTGGGATCCACAATTTTTATTTAGGTTATACCCAAAGAGGACTCATTCAATTATTACTTACAACAATTGGTTCGATTGTGATTGTGGGACCAATTGTTTCTGGATTATGGGCACTTATTGAAGGCATTCAAATCTTTATTGGTGAAATCAACATCGATGCGAATGGCACCAAACTAAAGGACTAATTTTTTATAGTCGATTGCATACCAAACTAACATTCCAACACTCAGAATCATAAATACATAATTACCAATTGCACCGGGAGCCGTTCCGACGGTTTCAAATGGTTTAAATTGACCTATCAACCATCGCGAAGCATACTCCACCAAGAGTAATAACCACGCAAACGGTAACCATGCTTTTCTTTTAAGGAGAATATACACATAAATTAAACTGGATAATAATTGCGATAAGCCCCAGAAAGCAAACATACCAATAATGACTCGTTGAGCTTCACTTGAATATGTGTCTAAAGGAATGGTTGCAATCAATTGAGCGCCACCATCTGGAAGAAAAATATGCAAAAGACTACGACTTATACCAACCAAAGTAAAAACCCAAATCGAACCTAAACTGATTTGATAATAGAAGGATTTTTGATCAACTTGATTAGGAAACAATGTCCATCTTTTTTTCATGAATATCTCCTCATAAATTTCTTAGCAAGTTCAACCCACTCTTTCATATATGCAAATCGGTGATGGAATTCTTCCAGTGAGAATTCACCATAGGCAACATCATCACTTCCAACAGAGAAGCCGTGAAGGCCTTCTGGATAAATGTGCAAGGCAAACGGAACATGATGTTTTCGCAGTGCTTCGGCAAACATTAATGCATTTTCAACATGAACGATAGCGTCATCTTGCGTATGAAAAATAAAGCACGGTGGCGTTTGCTGGGTCACGTGTAGTTCAAGCGAAACCTCTGCCGCTTTTTCTTTGGTTATATCTGGGCCCAACAAATTCATCAACGATCCTAAGTGGCGGTATTTAATATCAGAAGTAATTGGAGCATACGCTAATATACCCGCTTGAATGAGTTGAGGATAATAAGTCATGATAGTGGCGGCCAAGTGTCCACCTGCAGAAAAACCAACCAAAAAGATTTTACTTACGCGTGGATCACTTCTCAATTGTTCAATCAATTCCTTGGCCTCAATATGGGTATGGGGGTGGATGAGTTTCTCCTCGCGATAATAATAGATGCCAGTGTGATATC
Organism: Bacillota bacterium; assembly: GCA_041175745.1. Lineage (GTDB taxonomy): Bacteria > Bacillota_I > Bacilli_A > RFN20 > CAG-826 > UBA970. Next base: position 4,277 of record JBEDEK010000108.1, read on the forward strand.
CTTCGCTAGCAAAAGCGTTAACAACAGGTTGAGCTTCTCGCCAAGAGGTGTATTCGTAACCACCCCCGGGTAAGATTAGTAAAAAGGGGCGAGGTTGGTCGTCTTGCCAAGTAATGTCAATAAAGTTCTTAGAGTGTTGATATAGTTTCATATTTACCTAATCTTTATTATAGCGATTAAGACTTTTTTATTAAGTTATTTCTCAAGACTTAAGCATTTTCAACACATTGAATCGAGTATAATAAAAACATGAAAGACGAAACGATTCTCCTCAATAAACTTAAATTAGACCGTTATTCACCTTTGGTAGAAGATGCGTTGTTGATCAATTTGGATTTAAAAAAATATCGTGATGCGAGAGCTTCGTTGCTGCAAGCAACGATTTTAGGTTTGTTTGAAAACAAAAAAGAACTTGTTATTTTTTTCTATCTTCCAGAAACTGGTCAATATTTATCCGAAATTGTCATTAACAAACTACGGTATGGCGTGCAAATACAAGACGAAGAAGGTTTGGTTCATAAATATGTGATTCCTACACCTTTCAAACCAGGAAGGCTTGAGGTGAGTGAATACGTTTTTGTCGATGATGTTTTAAAGCGAACGACTTTTGTTGTAAAAGAAGAACATGTCTTTGGGGTTTTAAATGATCAATATTACTACGATTCTAAGAAGTACTATCAAACCCAACTTGAGGGCGAATTACTTTACGACATCATTGATATGTCAACAGTGCAGAATAAAGTTGAGGACTTCCTTGGAAGGCCGTTCTTTTATCGTGATATTTCTTCTCTAAAAGCAAAAGCGACAAAATTATATTATGTTGCGTTTAACCTTTATGATACAAATCAAAAAAAATACTTTATTCCTGATGATGTTGTGGAAATGAAAGTAAATTACGAAGAAAAAAGATATGTATATCAAGCAAAAAAACTAAAAGATGAAACCGATATTGATCCCACGATAGATGGTGAAACTTTTGCCTTAGATAAAAAAGAAACCATTGCAAAAGAGCTTCGAAAAATAGAGACTGGTGAAAAATCAGATTGGAATTTGATTCAAAATTTCTTCACTTATAAAC
>JBEDEK010000109.1:0-7862 GCA_041175745.1 Bacillota bacterium
TGAATCTACCCGGCGGAGATTTATATGTCTCTGTGTATATTGATAATACCTTGGTCAATCAATATTCTTTATATGAAGATCAAACAATTACCTTTGAACAGGAAGCTTATCCCATTTTACTTGGTGACATCGTGCTGGCAATCGAAGACCAACAAATCCGGATTCAGCAAGAAACCTCTCCTCTCAATGTTTGTTCTGAACAAGGTTGGGTTCGAACACCTGGACTACCTCTGATTTGCGCGCCAAATTATTTTATGGCGGTCATTGAGGCACCAAAGTGATGAAATCAAAAGCAGTGCAAAAACTAACACGACTTGGAATGTTATTAGCATTAGGGGTTTTGCTGAACTATACAGAAGCAGTGTTGTTACCAACAGCGTTCATCGCTCCTGGTGTGAAATTAGGTTTAGCCAATACTGTGGGTTTAATAGTGCTTTATTTGTATGATGATAAAACGTACCTCTTTTATGGTTTGACACGCGTCATCATGACCAGTTTATTTACTGGATTTGGCTTTAACTTTTTCATTGCGATGACAGGTTTTCTTGTTGCATCTATTGCAGTGATTGTTGCCAAATCATTTCAGCAGTTATCGATTTTTGGCTTATCAATGACTTCGGCAGTATTTCATGGTGTCGGTCAAATCATCATGGTGTCTTGGCTTTATCAATCGATTTACATGTTGAATTATTTACCGATCTTAATCGTCTCGAGTTTCATCGCTGGATTGATTATCGCTAAACTTTGTCAACAAGTGTTATATCGCGTTGAGAAGGTGCTTGTATGAAACCTCTTTTCCTTTGGTTTAAAAATACTTTTTCGTTCAAAGAACGCCTTGTATTGATTATCAGTACGTTGTTGAGTGCTTTGATTTTATCAACGTTACTTTGGGTTAGACCGTTTGAGCAAGGCGTCAACCCTTATCAATTACTCGCCTACAACATTGATGTAAGAGATCGAAATCAAACTAAACTTGATCCTTTTTACACGATATTTTTTGCTAATTATGAGGCCAAAGCCCCTCTAGAAGAAAAAGAAGAAGTCATTCAAATCTTAACTGAAGAGGTTCAACGACTGCATCCATATGCAGACCGTCATCATGACTTTATTGATGGTGAATTGCAAACGATTCAAAATTTAAAAGTGCTAAATGCTTCGATGGGCACTGACCAATGGATTCCAATCGATGATGTTTTTTATGAATTGTTATCGGAAGCAAAATTGATGACTATCTTTACCGATGGTGCTTTTAATATGTTTATGGGTGCGATTTCAGATTATTGGGATGCATTACTCGAAAACCCTTATTATCGGTTATTTTATCGTGAATTGGATCCAGCTTATCAACCATTACAACGACTTGCATTAGAACATTTATTGCAGTTTGTTCCGATGTCTCCTGAAGGAATTGATGAAACACTCGAATTAAAAATAGAAGCAGGTCAAGCTTATGCTAAATTTAATGGTTATCACGGTGCCCAAACCGGTGAATTAAAAATAACTTTAGGAGCAATTGCCAAAGGATTTGCCAATGATGTGATCGCCGATCGCTTGGGAGATTTAGGTTATACGCGTGGTTATATTTCCAATGGTACAAGTTCGATTACAACACTTGGTCAACGTTACGGCAACACACCCTATCGCTGGCAAGTGGCATCTCCACATCCTTCTGCTGCGTTTGCTTTTTCAATTGAAAAAGCCGGAAGACACAGTCTATCTACCTCTGGCGCATATAATGGATTCTCCATGCCTTTAGGTTCGGAAAAAATACTACGTCACCACATTATTGACCCTCAAACTGGTTATCCTTCAAAACCTGCGATTGAACTCAATGTCATTTCTGAAACGTATCCTGCGGGTCGATTAGATGCCTTATCAACCGCAATGATGACGATGACAAAATCGGAAGCGATGGCGTTACGTTTAGAAATTATTGAGCAGGGTTATGATTTAGAAATCGCCTGGGTCGAAGTAAATCATGACCAAGTTGAGGTGTACTATTCGCGAGGATATGAGGTCATGTTGATAAAAGATAATGACGTCAAATATAAGGTTTTATAACAAACATGAGTTTCATGTAAGCGTTTTCATTCAAATCTAAAATTGCTTACCAAGTTCATATAATTGACAATATGATTGTAGAAAAAAACATTTCTAAAGGAGGAATGGAAATGAAAAAATTAAGTATCTTAGCAGGAGTGGTCGTTGCGACTTTATTAGCAAGTTGCGGACCGACGATTGAAACGAAAGTTGGCATCGGTTTTGGTTTAGTTCATAGTCATTATGTTGGTGTTGCTGAACTAGTTACCGAAGATGATGAAGTTACAGAAATTACCTTTGAAGAATATTTCTTGCCTTACAGCTGGGCCAAGGTAACCGCCGAAGAAAACACCGCCAATACAGTCGCGGTTAAAACCACTTCTCGCACTGGCGCACAAGTCACCACCATTTATGGACAATACTTGAAAATTGGTGATAAAACTTTCACCATCGAGGTTACGGGTGAAGCGTGGACTCAAACCTTCAAATACACTTCCGAAGGCATTGACGATATCGATGCTTGGGTTGCCACTGAAGCAAACGCTGAATGGTATGTAGAACAAATCCAAGCTGAGGCATTCGGATTTGTTGATCAAGCAGGTGAAGCGATTACCACCTTTGTATTAGCCGACACCTATGCCAAAATCGCCATGACTAAATCTGAATCTGGATATTGGACGGTAGCCGCTCCTGGATTAGGTTGGGCAGGTAATATGGCTGAAATCGAAGCGATGATGGTCGGTTCTACGATGGACTTTGATCCTGCGGAATTCACCAAAGCTAGCGAAGCACCTTTAGTGTGGGGCAACGGTACCATTACCACAGGAGCAACCTTAACAGACTTTAAAGATTACGTTGCTTTAGCCCTAAGAGCTTACGCGAATCGCGTTGTATTAGCAGACTAACTGATAATGCAAAACCTAGTCTGTTATAGACTAGGTTTTTCTTTTGATTGAGAGTCGAGTAAGCATTTGTTAAAATAAGGCACGGAGAAATCTATGATCATCGACCAAATTAAAACCGCCAAAGTTGAGGCAATGAAACAACGCAATGATCCAGCGAAGGGAATTTTATCGCTTCTTGCTGATCGTTATTTGTTACAAGCGATTGAAGCTAAAGCCAATGGTAAAGAAATTGGTGATGTAGAAATGACAGCAATTTTAATGAAAGTTGGCAAAGAATTAGATGATGAACGCGCCACTTATTTAAATAACGGAGCCAAAGAACGTGTACAAAATATCGATGCGCAAATCGCGGTCTTGAAACAATTTCTTCCTAAATTGCTCTCCGAAAACGACATTCGTAGCGAAATTAGTAAACTTGCTGACCAATCTTTACCTAGCATCATGAAGCACTTTAAAACCAACTTTGCTGGTAAAGTTGATATGGGATTGGTGAATCAAATCGCCAAGACCAAATAGCCAAGTTAGGGGTGTAGTTGAATGGCACAACTACGGTCTCCAAAACCGTCGATGGGGGTTCGATTCCCTCCGCCCCTGCCAATTGAAATGAAAACCACTTCGGTGGTTTTTTATTTATGAGAAAACCCATTCATCTAATTTTGGAAGATCGCCAATATCCGTTTCAAGGATTGACCCATACGCGCCCTAATGCTCGGGCGATGCTTCAAAATGATCAAGGTTTATTTGCTTTTAATCACATTCTCGCGGATGATCGCTTTGGGCATCGTGATTATCTAGAAACCTTAGGCGGCGGCATCGATCCGGGAGAATCGTTTGATGATGCGGTTGTGCGAGAAGTGGAAGAGGAATCAGGATTATTAAGTGAAGTGGTGATGCCAATTGGTGTGATTGAAGATGCCTATCATTTGATTCAACGAAAAAATCTCAATCATTATTTCTACCTTAAAGTGAAAGGCGTAGGTCAGATCCGGCATACGCTTCAAGAAAAAACGTTGATTCATGATTTAAAATGGTTGTCTTTGCTTGAAGCAAAAGCCTGGTATCAACGTTTACCGAATCAAGGGATTGCTCAATTAATTAAACAAAGAGAATTACCAATTATTGAATGGATGATTGACTGGTTCAACTATCAATCTAAAAAATGAGTTTGCTTTACTTTAGTCAAATAAATTAGTAAGATAAAACAGCACATCATGGCGATCGTGGTGAAGTGGTTAACACACCTGACTGTGAATCAGGCATGCGTGGGTTCGAGCCCCATCGGTCGCCCCAATTTGCCTAAAAAGACCGTTCAGGTCTTTTTTTATTTTCAAGAACAAGTCAGTTGAATAAAGGGTATGTTATATTAGTCAAGATGAAAAAAAATAAACGTCCTCAATCCCTTGGTGAAGAAATTGCCAACGCCGTATCACATGGTATTGGTGCAATCTTTGGTTTAGTCGCACTCGTATTGATCTTATTGGCAAGTCAAACGTGGCAAGAATATGTTTCTGGGATTATTTTTTCCCTTGCGATTTTTATTTTATTTATTTCCTCGACGTTATATCATGCATTTCCCGCTACGTTGAGGGTTAAACGATTATTTAAACGGTTTGATCATATTTCAATTTACTTGTTAATCGGTGCAAGTTTTGCTCCTTTATTAATCGTAGTTGCAGAACAACCCTTTGGCATCATTTTCTTTGCTGTTCAATGGGCCATTATTATATTCGGAATTGTTTTTAAAGCGGTCTTTATTGATAAACTTCAAGTGCTTCATGTGGTGATGTTTTTATTACTAGGTTGGTCAGCATTGTTAATCATGGGACAATTTGAAAGGCTACCGACCACCGCATTTTATTTAATCGTTTGGGGTGGCATTGCCTATTCTTTAGGAGTTGTCTTTTATGCGAGTAGTCGTAAATTTAAATATGCTCATTTTATTTGGCACTTGTTTGTGCTAGCGGGCGTTGTTCTGCATTTTATCGCTAATTACAGTTTTATTTACCTGTAACGAAAACGGCAACAATTTAATAAAATAGGCGTATAATTTTTTCGGTGATTGGTGGTACATCCATATGATTGCAAATATCCTTCCTGAAAATGATTACAACTTGATGTTAGGCCTTACCGTTATTTTATTAACGGGACTCGCCTTTGGTAAACTTTCAAAATTATTTAAAATCCCAAATGTGACAGGATATTTATTAGGTGGTTTCTTAATCGGTCCAGGATTTTTAAGATTATTTTTTCCAGCTTTTAATGGTGTCATTGGTGAAGATTTTATTCATAGTCTTAAAATCATTGCCGATATTGAACTTGCTTTTATTGCCTTCTCAATCGGTGCTGAATTTAAATTAGAATATTTAAAACGTTTAGGTCCTGCTCCCGTGATCATTGCTTTTCTTGAATCCTTTTTTGCCGTTGTCTTTATTACCGTAGGATTATTAATGTTTGGTTTTCCACCTTATATTGCCTTAGCGTTTGGCGCGGTTGGTGGTGCAACAGCACCTGCGGCAACGGTGATGGTTATTCGTCAATATAAGGCTAAAGGTCCTCTAACCGAAATGATCTATTCTGTTGTCGCAATCGATGACGCGAGTGGTTTGATTTTTTTTGGCATCGTTACCGCAATCATTAAAATCTTAACCGGTCAAAGTTCAGGGTCGATTGCCTGGCTCATTGCTTTACCGGTTTTAGAAATCATTGCTTCGATTATCATGGGTATCGTTTTAGGTTATGTACTAAAAATGCTGACCAATTGGTTCACCGGTCGCGGCAATCGTATTTCGATTGTGATTGCCTTACTATTCTTTTCGATTGGTTTAGCACGATTTGTCAATTATGAATTAGGTTTTGGCTTATCGAGTCTGATGGCAGGGATGGCGATGGGTACCATTTTTACAAATACCTCCAAACATGTCGATACGGTCATGCCATTAGTTGAAAGAATCACACCACCTTTTGTCATCATGTTCTTTGTCTTATCTGGAGCGGATATCCAATTATCCAACTTTAGTTTAACGGCACTTGCGATTTTGGTGATTTACCTTGTGTTCAGAGTGGGTGGAAAAATCTTTGGTAGTTTCGTGGGAGCTAAAATATCTAACGCTGGTAAAAATGTTGAAAAGTATTTAGGATTTGGATTATTACCTCAAGGAGGGATTGCTTTGGGATTATCGATTTTAATGTTAGATATTATTCCTACTTCACTCGGTTTAGATTATGATGGAGGTCTATTACGTGTCGTTGTGATTGGTGCCGTTTTTGTCTCAGAAGTATTTGGACCAATTTTATTAAAAGAAGTATTGATTCGTTCTAAAGAAGCGACTGTCACAAAGTGATAAAATAAGAAAGAGGAACCATCATGAAATTACTAATCTACGTCTTAAGTCATGTTGAAAAACTTCCCACCCTTTTGAAGCAATTCAATCAAGAAGGCATTGCCGGTGCAACTATTTTAGATTCCAGTGGCATGGGTCGAGAACTTACAGAACGCGATGAATTCTCCATCTTTGGTTCGATGAGAGCGTTGATTGATCAAAACAATCGGACAACCAAAACACTCTTTTTAGTCGTTGAAGATGAAGAAGTGAAAAAGATTGAAAAAGTCATCGAAAAGGTGATTGGCGATCTTTCTAAACCAGATCAAGGGATTCTTTTTACCCTGCCCCTTGATTACGTCAAAGGTTATAAAAAGAAAAAGAAGTAAGTAATTTAATGGATATAAAAAACCGCCAAATTGTTGGCGGTTTTTTTAATGTTCACCGGTTGGGATTTAAACTGCTTGGTCAACTTTCGGTAAATAATAGTCAAAGAAATCTTGCATCGCTTGATTATGATAGGGCTTCAGGATGTCCCGTAAGGCTGCCGTTGAACTATGAACTGGTAGGACTAAATCAGTGAGATTTAATTCGGTGTATTCAAATGGTCTACTACCATCGAAATAAGTTCTTGTTAACGCTTGTGTCCAATTTCCATCTTGGTCACGACTGGAGTCATTATAGGTGACGATCATGTCTTGAATAATACTTGGGTTTTCGAGTATGGATTGACCGTTGGTGTCAATATACATAAAGGTTGGAACAAATCCTGTTGCATAACCAAAGGTCGTATTCAAGGTGGTATTCATACCATAATTTGTTTTAAAGGTTTCCCATCCCGGGGTGTTATTGCCAGTGGTGCTTTCTTGTCCTGGAACCGTGGGAACGCGAATCCCATTCACCATCACGTCAAATCCATAAATCGGTGGAAGCCCTGGATTGGCTTTGAGAAATGGTACTAAAAAGGTTTGAAAAGCATAGGAACAATCTGGGCAATCTTCTCGGCCAATATAAAGAATAAATTGATGATTGCCTTCAAATAATAAATCTAAGTTTGTTTGATTTAAAAACCGAAAACTTGGAAAATGAATTCGATCACGAAACCAGGCTGATAAAAGATTGAGGTCATAAAAAAATGCGTTATCACTTGAGCGATTTGGATTATAAGCTTGATAATGTTTTAACTCACCATTATCAAAAATATTAAGGATGGGAACTCTACCCGTTACAAATGGAATCCCGAATTTGTCGGCTTGATATTCAATTTCTGTGTATTCAAGATAATATGTCACGATGTCATATTCATCAATCCATTGTTCCATGATGGGTAAAAACTCAACGGTACAGCCACAAGTAGCATTGCCAATCATCAAAATAAACGTTTCTTGTTGTTCCACCATCAATGAAAGTTGGTTATATTCAGTTAAGGTTTGATAGGCACCATTTTGGGTTTTCACTTCATCAGAAAAAGGGATGACCACTTTTGTGTCTTCACTTGGTGAACACGCTGACAAAAAAGAAACCAATAAAAGCCCTATCAATCCGTGTTTTAATTTCATAACAACTTACCTCAAGTTCATTATACCTAAATTTAAGT
>JBEDEK010000110.1:0-4884 GCA_041175745.1 Bacillota bacterium
ATAATCGAGATTATTGGATCCAACACATTACCCGTCTTGTTAACCGAGATTATCGGCCTGATTTAGACCTTGATAAAACGGTCCTGAAAGAGGAAGCAAGAGACGATTTTGAAAAAGCAAAGTTTCCATCGGTTGTCTACCGAAAGATCAATCCTTCCTACGCCATACCTACGTTTAAAAAAGGTAAAACCTTTAGTCAAATTTTGTTTGAATTGATTGATAAAAAGGGGATTGATGAAGTGGAACTTTATCAAAGTGTCCATATCAGCCGGGCCCTCTTTTCTAAAATCCGAACGGATGACAATTATCACCCAGAACGAAAAACGGTCTATTTATTTATCATCGGGATGAAACTAAATCTCGAAGAGGCGATTGACTTGATGAAGGGTGCGGGATATACCTTTACGAATGGTGATAAAACTTCTTGGATTATTCACCATTGTGTGGGCAATGGTATTTTTAACCAATCTTTGATTGATGAAATTCTGATTCATAATAAAGAAAATCCCTTGTTTTCAGATTTATAATGCATAAAAAAAGTGGCACGTTGTGCCACTTTTTAATTCAATCATTTCGATTAGAATTAGCGACCTCTATCGCCATCGCGACCATGACCGGGACGACCTTCATAATCTTTACCGGATTCACGGACATAGAAGCTATAGACGGTTTCGCCATTTTCATCGATGCTTGGAATCGCTCTGACATGGAGGACTTGGCGATCTTCAACAACGCGAATCTTGATGATTTCAACACCATCTTCGATTTCTTTTTCAAACGAGTATGAAATCAATTCACCATTAAGGATGGTTTTTAACTTCACTTCAACTTCCCCATCATCATCGGTTTCAACTTTGAAGGTAAGTTTTGAAAATTCACCATTTTTCATCATCGCTAAGTCATATTTTTGTTCGCCAACTTCTACTTCGCGTTTAATCTTGATCCAATTATTTTCATCTAAGGAAATAAAGAATTTGGTTTCGGTTTCATCTTCTTCGACTTCTTGAAGACCTAATAAGGCATATTCTTCACCTTCAAAAATGACGATTCCTTCTAATAAGACTTCTTCATCATCTTCAAAGTCACGATCGTGGTGGTCATCATAACTATTTTCTTCGGCGCGATCTCTTAATTCGTCATCATCATAGCCGTCGTGTTCGTCACGATCTTCTTGATCTTCACGGTCTTCTTCATCTTCTTCAGATTCTTCATCTTCTTCGTCTTCTTGATCTTCAGATTCACGGCGAGCTAATGGTTCGCTGGTAGTTTCAGATGAGGTTAATTCGCTGGAAATAACTTCACTATTCACGACGTCATTTGAGGTTGTTTCACTGGAATCAACCACCAAAGAAGTTTCTTCGCTGACAACTTCTTCAGAGGTTACGTCAACTTCACTCGAGGTAACTTCAGAACTGGTGGGTTCTTCAATCACTTCATCTTTGACATTAAAATACATTTCATAAACCATCGTATTCCCAGCAAGATCATTCACGGTGATACTTAAATGGTAAGTATAACCTTCACGATCAGATGGTAATTCTACCACTTGGAAGGGTTGACCTTCTTCGGTGAGTAATGTATCCATCAAAGTAATATACTCAGTGAATTTGGCAATTAAATCTTCTTCAGTGACTAAAGTTGCCGCTTCTTGTTGAACCTTGAGTAAAGGGCCTGCATTCGTATTGGTGGATTGAATTAAACCACTGGTGGCAAGCATGCTGACACCTGCAACTGCCTTTTCCGCATAAACTTCCTTAATCGGCGTGGGTAAAGGTGCCACCTCATTGCTTGGCAATGATGGGGCAGTTAAACCACATCCTACGAGTAATGCGGCCCCTGCGATGGCGACTAAACTTAACTTATTTGTATTCATCTTGAATCTCCTTACACCCTATTAACAATGGACTAGGTGTTTTTATTGGTAAAACTTAATCGATCATCAAGAACTTAAGAATTTTCGGTAATCTCGAGCGCCAGGCAGCTTCGTTGTGTTGGCCCCCAGGAATCACTTTAAATTCAAACTTGGTTTTTGACTTCTTGGATACAATAGCATCCTTTACAGCATGATTACTCTTCATATAAATCTCTGCAATTTCCAATCCCGCTTCTTTATCCCCTGTATCTAAATAGAGTTTTTTAAGTTTTAAAGGTTTTTGGGCAATCAATTTTAAGATTTGTTCGGTAGATGCATAAAAGGCATTGGAAAGACCAGCAACGTTACCAATCACCTCCGGATAAAGTAATCCTGCTTCTAAGGAAATCACCCCACCCATCGAACTACCAATCATGTAGGTGTGTTCAGGGCCATTGAGTGTGGAAAATCGCTCATCAATTTCCTTTTTTAAATCAAACAATAGGTATTGTAAGTAATCCATCCCTCGACCATGGGCAATCCATGTTGGATGAGAAGGAAAGCGGGTATCAAAAATATTATATTCTTCTAATCTTTGGTTACCGCGCATCGCACAACTAAGGGCAACCACAATCGCTTTGGGTAATCCTTTGGTCTTTAAGGCCGAAACGACATCCCAAATTTCGCCTGCATATGCATCTTGTTTATAAAATAAATTATGACCATCATGGAAATAGATTACCGGATATCGTTGTTTGTCGTCGTAATCATCTGGTAAGGCAATATAAAGATTGCCATCTCGTTTTAACGATTCAATATATCTATTTTCTTTAAGAATTTTCACTTCTTAATTTTAACATAACCCGAGCATGCCTCACGATTGATATCTGTCTACATCGATGGATGAATCTCCCTGGGTTCAGACATCAATCTATGTTGACAGGTTTCCCCATTCAATCGCTGAGGCATGGGATCCCAGTAAGACCAATATAAAGAAGGGTGATAAAGAAAAAAATAGCATTTGCCTGAATGTGGAAAAATTCCACAACTCGTGGAATGCCCGATAGCCAGATTCATTTTAAATGGAAAATAATTATTGAAGAATTTCGGTTTGATTTTTAGACATTTGTTGTCCGATTAACCTGTAACTATCGTAAAATTTGGCAGTGGTGACTAACATCAATCGCAAAAGTGTTATCAAAGAGAGACCATTGACCAAGGTAAATAACAATAAATCCATCGGGAAGAAAGTATGACCAAATCCGTTCATATAAATAATTAAAAAGATGACCATCCCATATTGGAGGGAAACAACAGCCCGATGCACAAGCATCCCAAATCCATATTGATTCTTAAGATACGGTATCACTTGCTTTGGCACACCAGACATTAATTCTTTAATCAAAACAAAGCATTGAAGTAACGTCATCAAGCTATAAAAAAGGATGATGCATATATTAAAAGTGAGATCAACTTCAACTTGATTAAGCATGCCGTAAATACCCACGTAAAAAAAGGTGGAAACCAAAATTAGTAAAAAGTATTGAACGAGTAATAGGCGTTTAAACGCATATCGACCTTTGTTGGGAATATTCGTTTGAAATGACATGATGGTGCCAATCGGGAGAACAAAGGTTTTTGTTCTTTCGCGATTGAGATTTCCGTAATGAACAATTGTGTTGATAAAAAAACCAAGCCAAAACAACAAAAAAATTACCACGGCATGTATGCGATTTTGAAATGGCACCCAAAACATTATCGTGTTCAAAACCATGAAAGCGATCAGAAAATAAAAGAAACGATCATCAATGGCAATCTTTTTAACTTTAATTTCTTGGTAAGCACCTTGTGGTGCTAAGGTTTGATTTGAAGCATTTGTAAAGTGGTCGATGGGTACTTTAAAAAACTGGGCTAGCTTTTCTAGGTTTTCAATACTGACTTCTCGTAAATTATGTTCCCAATTACTAATGGTTCGATTACTAAAATAGAGTTGTTTGGCTAAGTCTGTTTGACTCAAACCTTTTTGGATACGTAAAAACTTTATCTTTTCACCAATGGTTTGTTTCATCTTGGCTTTTTGCTTTTGATTGAGAGTGTTTTCGTGGTTATCATGTTATTAAATGAGGGGATGTTAATTTAAATTTATGTTCATTTATTATAAAACAAATTGTCCGCTAACAAAATCCCAGTATTGTAGATAAAATAGAATTATGTGTGGTCGCTTTGGTTTACATTTCGATTGGCAAAAAACCTCTCATTTCCTTTGGAATCAATTTCAAGTGGAATTGAAAGAGGATACCTTGTCGCTACCTCAATATAACATTGCTCCAACGCATGTTTTAATCACACTCATTCATGACGGGCAACGCTTTCGCGTCGGCACATCACATTGGGGATTGCCGCTATCAAATCAGACATCACAAGTTGTCATCAATGCTAGGAGTGAATCAGTTTTTGAAAAGACAATGTTTCGCCAAGCGATGAAAACAAGACGTTGTTTAATTCTAGGTTCAGGTTTTTATGAATGGAAACGTGATGAAAAACCTTCTAAGGTTTTTTGGTTTCATCATGATCACCAACCCTTTATGGTGTTTGCTGGACTTTACCAAGTGATCAAAAATGATCAAGGCAAGCAAACCGTTTATAGTTCCATGCTAACCACAAGTGCTAATTCAGTGATGCAACCAATTCATGATCGCATCCCAGTGATGTTAAACCCGGACCAATACCGGCATTGGGTTGATCCTAAAACCTCAATTGATGAACTGGCATTTTTATTCAAACCAAGTAACTATATCGGCCTGAAACAATACGAAGTCAGTGCCCATGTTAATCAAGTCAAACATAATGATGCATTATGTATGGCACCAAAAAACCTTTAAGCTAACGAAAAAATTCCTTGATTGATAATTAAATACAGCGTAATTGGAAAAATTGCCACCGGTTTTTCTCAATCCCTCAATTGCATTTTTAAGCTGGTAATTTAATCATTTCTAATCATCGTTTCAACCGAGTCGTTTTAATTTATAATT
>JBEDEK010000111.1:0-4430 GCA_041175745.1 Bacillota bacterium
CTAATTACATTATTTATGATTCTTGTTAATGTGTTTGTGGTTTTGAATGCAACAGAATTAAAAGCGAAAATTGATTCCATGTTCCGTTTTGGAAAAAATCAAAACGCTGTTGGTGTCATCAATTACGATAAAGAAATGATCTATGAACTCATTTATGATGCGGTTTCGTTTATGTCAAAAAATAAAATTGGCGCTTTAATTACGATTGAAAGAACCACAAAACTAGATAATTTTACCAAGAATGGAGTTATCTTAAATGCACCTTTAACTTCAGAAATGTTAACAACAATTTTTTATCCTGGCACCAGGTTACACGATGGTGCAGTTATTATTCGTGGTAGTTTTATTCTTGCTGCAAACGTATATTATCAACCTACAACCAAACCAGTTTTAGGTAAATTAGGATCGCGCCATCGTGCCGCAATTGGTATTTCTGAGGCTACGGACGCTGTGACAATTGTTGTATCAGAGGAGTCGGGTCGCTTGTCGTTGACATATGGGGGTCAACTTGAGCCAGTTTATTTGGATACGTTTAAACAAACGTTAGCAAACTATATCGAGAACAGGCCTCATTTTGAAAATAATTAATGGGAAAATATTTTGGAACGGATGGGTTTCGAGGATTTGTTGGTGATCAATTAAATGCAAATCATGCTTACCGTATTGGTCGATATCTTGGATCTATCTTAAACCCAACTGAAGCAATCTTTGTTGGACAAGACACTCGTATTTCTTCGCCTTTACTTGCCGACGCTTTGATGTCAGGAGCAATGGCATCCGGAGCCCGCATCATTGATTTGGGCGTAATTACTACGCCAGCTATTTCCTATTTTTTACAACAAACAAAAAAAGGTTTTGGGGTGATGATTTCTGCTAGTCATAATCCATATTATGATAACGGAATAAAATTGTTTAACCATGAAGGTGAAAAGCTAAATGGTGACATTGAATTAGCGATTGAACATTATCTTGATTCACCAAGCGATTACCTTCCATTTAAAACGGGTAAAGAAATCGGTCGCATTGATCCTCAATCCAAAGACTACCCGATCAAATATATTGAATTTTTAACAAAACGTTATGAATCTAAAAATCGAAAATTAAAGATTTTAGTTGATACTGCAAATGGTTCTGCTTTCTCCATCGCTAAGACTTTATTTGACAAGCTTGGCGTGCAAGCAACTTTCATTCATCACCAACCTAACGGCACAAACATCAATGACCAATGTGGTGCCACCCATTTAAAGTCTTTGCAAACGGAAATTCAAAAAGGAACATTTGATTTGGGATTTGCTTTTGACGGAGATGCTGACCGGTTGATTGCAGTGACAGGAGATGGAAAAGAAGTCAATGGGGATGCCTTGATTTATTTAAATAGTTTGCATCTATTTTCCACACGAAAAAATATTAAGAGAAAAGTTGTCATTACGCAGATGAGCAATTTTGGTCTTAAGAAAGCTTTACAAGATCAAGGTATTGAATATCTTGAAACCAATGTCGGTGACAAATACGTTCAAGCCGCGTTAAAAAAGGAAAAACTTATACTAGGCGGTGAGCAGTCTGGCCATGTCATTTTTTTAGATGAATTAAATACGGGTGATGGTTTACTTACTGCAATTAAATTACTTAATATTCTTCAATCCACATCAAAATCTTTATCAGAACTTATGGTATCATTTAAGCAGTATCCGCAAGTTTTAAAGAATATTGCTGTGAGCAATAAACTAGAAGTGATGGCTCATCCTGCAATCCTTAACTTAATCAAGGATATAGAAAAACGACTTGGACAACATGGACGCATTTTGGTTCGACCTTCGGGTACAGAATCATTGATTCGCGTCATGGTTGAAGCATTGCAACCCCAGCAATGTGACAAGTATGCTCAAGAAGTCGTATCGTTAATCGAGAACACTTTTATCAATTAAGGGGGTCTTATTGAAATGTGTGGCATCGTTGGAACTGTCGGCGAAACAAAATTAAGAGATTATTTATTACACGGTTTGAAAAGCTTAGAGTATCGAGGATATGACTCGGCTGGAACTGCTTTTTTAACCAAGGAAAAAATTGAAGTTTTTCGGTTACCTGGTCGGATTGATGATTTAAGCAAAGTGGTTCCTGCCACCATGCATGGCTCTGCAGGGATTGGTCACACACGTTGGGCGACCCATGGTGAACCTAATTTTGTAAACTCTCACCCCCATACTTCTCAAAAATCATATTTTACAATTGTACATAATGGGGTGATTGATAATTTTAGAATGCTAAAAAAGAAACTTGAAATTCAAGGATTTAAGTTTCAATCTGAAACCGATACAGAAGTGATTGCCAATTTAATGGAAATGCATTATTTAAAAGATTCTAAGCATGATCCCTTAACGGCAATCAAACACACCTTAGAAGATTTAGAAGGTTCGTATGCGTTAGCGATTCTCTTTAAAAGTGATGACACCAAAGTTTATTTTGCAAAATTACATTCACCATTAGTGATTGGCAAGGGTAAAAATACTAATTATCTTGCCTCTGATTATGTTCCAATGTTAGATTATGCTACGTCGTATTACATTCTCGATGATTACCAATATGGTTTCATTTCCCAAAAAGAGGTGGTCGTAAAGCACCTTGATCCGAATGAAGAAAAACCACTTGTCTTTCATCAAACTGATATTAAGGTAACGGATATCGGTCTCAATGGCTACCCTCATTACATGCTTAAAGAGATTGAAGAATCACCGGAAGTTATTCAAAGAATCATTGATAATTATGTCGATGGAAATAATTTTCTATTTGATGACGTTCTTATTCAAAAACTTCAACAAGCCGATCAAATTATCTTCTTAGCATGTGGCACCAGTTATCATGCTGCTTTAGTTGGTCGACGATATTTTGAATCCATTGGCAAAACCAGTCGGGTGTATATTGCTTCTGAATTTGCCTATTACCCAGAAGTTAAGGGGAAAAATCCATTATTCATTTTCATCTCTCAAAGTGGTGAAACTGCTGACTTAATTCGCTGTGTCAAAATTATTCAGCAACAAGGTAGTCCCATCCTAACAATCACCAATACGAAAGGTTCTTCGCTTGATCGGGCCAGTGACTTTACCCTTTTGCTCTATGCGGGAATGGAAATTGCGGTAGCCTCGACCAAAGCTTATGTTGCTCAAGTTGCCTTACTTGCAATCCTACGAGCAGCAATGATTAGCAATACCGAAATCATCACCGATTTAATTGAATCCATCAAAGCGATGAAAAATTTGATTGGCGCTAAACTTGAAATTAAAACCATCGCTGAATCCATTGCTAATCAACCAAATGTTTTTTTCCTTGGTAGGGGATTCGATTTTGATGTGGCCCTTGAAGCTTCATTAAAACTTAAAGAAATTACCTATATTCATTCAGAAGGTTTACCCGGTGGTGAATTGAAACATGGTCCAATTGCCTTGATTAAAGAAGACGTACCAGTGATAGCTTTTGTTTCCGATCAAATTACTGCTGCTGCCATTCGCTCTAATTTACAAGAAGTTTTAGCCCGCGGTGCTAAAGTTTTTGTAATCAGTAATTTAGCTTTGGCAAAGGAAGATGATGCTTTTGTTACCAGTAATACAAAAGTATATTTATCTCCATTAATTAAGGCAATGGTTGGACAATATTTGTCTTATTATGCTGCTTTATTTCTTGCTCGAGACATCGATAAACCAAGAAATTTAGCCAAATCTGTTACGGTAGAATAAACCCAATAAAAAAACCTCTAGGAGATCCTAGAGGTTTTTTATTCTAACCTAGTAGAAACTATTCGCCTTTTTTCTTAACCGCTGGTTTTTCATCGGTGATCACTTCTTTGAGGGAAGCAATTAAACCAGTGACGTTTTGAATTTCAGAAGGAATGATAAGCTTAGTAGCAGTTCCATTGGCAACTTTTTCTAAAGCTTCAAAACCCTTTAAAGTTAAGAAGGCTGCATCGGGTTTTGAACGGTTGATGAGTTCAACACCTTTGGCTTGAGCTTCAAAGATTCTTAGAATTGCTTCCGCTTCACCTTCCGCTTCGGTAATCTTTTTGATTTTAACAGCTTGTGCTCTTAAAACGGCAGATTCTTTTTCACCTTCTGCAGTTAAGATTGCCGCTTGTTTTTTACCTTCCGCTTCGAGAATTGCCTCACGCTTTTGACGTTCTGCACGCATTTGCTTTTCCATGGCTTCTTGGATATCACGTGGAGGAATGATGTTCTTTAATTCAACGCGATTAACTTTGATTCCCCATGAGTCTGTTGCTTCTTCAAGGGTTTCCCACATCTTATGGTTAATTCTGTCACGTGAGGTTAAAGTTTGATCAAGTTCAAGATCACCAATTAAGTTACGAAGGGTCGTTGCCGTTAAGTTTTCCATTGCGGACAAAGGCCGTTCAACACCATAAGTGAAAAGTTTGGGATCGGTTA
>JBEDEK010000112.1:0-5739 GCA_041175745.1 Bacillota bacterium
TTGAAGTCTTTAATGATGAATTGAGTTTTTTATTGTTTAAAAATATCCTTGTTCATAGTGATTATGAATCGGTTCCTTGTTATTTGAATATCGAGCAAATGATGGAAAATGAACAATATGAAAAACGCATGCTCGAAGTACAACGCTCTGGTGATATTACCTATCTTTTAGATTTTATTCTTCCCTACATGCATGCCAGTATCGATCAACTCCTCGACCAATTAGTTACGATTCAAAAACAACATCTTATTCAAGAGCAAAAGTCGATGAACACAAACCCAATATTAACGGGTCCATCACCTTCACCATTGCCAAAAGAAACTGCGCCATTTTCAGCTAGCGAATCAACCATAGGTGAAGTAGAGGCCAATCGCTTGCAACAGCATTTATTAGAAACTCACCCAAGTATGAAAAAAGGTGAAGCTTATTTTTATGCTCGACATCATTCTCTTGGAAAATACTACACATTAGCCCAATATAAAAAATTACTTGACTGCGCATATGAAACTGCACGAACTTCAATGGAACATTTAGTAAAATTAGGGTATTATCGTAAGGAGAAATATAAGAATAAATACGTTTACACAACCGTAGATCTCAAAGGAGTCAATCATGATTAACGTAACACTTTCAGGGTTTTTTAACAGCGGTATCGTCACCATTATTTTATTACTCATCATCTTTTCAGTGATTGCTTTAATTGCGAGTTGGTTGAGAAAATTGATTTGGCCTTCTACCTCTGAAGATGCCAAAGTTGATCCTAAAAAAGCTGTAAAAGAAGAACTTGATCGAGTATTGGTTCCTTTAGAAGCTCCACTTACCCAATCAAAAAACCCTTCAAAAGTAACCCCTGAAATTTCTAAAACTACGAAAAAACCAAGCGGCAAGAAGCATGCAAGCAATCGAAAAAAATCTTCATCCTAAGTCTTTATACGTTCATATACCGTATTGCGACCATATTTGCCATTATTGTGATTTTACGAAAATGTTAACGAATCCGAAACAAACTCGGATTTATGTTGAAACTGTTTTGAAAGAAATTAACGGTTATGGTTTTCACCAATACGAAACTATTTTTTTTGGTGGAGGAACACCAACTGCTTTATCAGATGAAGACTTAGAAGTCCTTTGCCAAGGCATAAAGCCATTTGCCAAACCAAATTGTGAATGGACTGTTGAATGTAACGTTGAATCAACCACACCTTCCAAATTGAGCATACTAAAAAATGCAGGTGTCAATCGCCTTTCATTTGGGGTGCAAACCTTTAAAGAGGATGCATTAATTTCATTAAATCGACATCATAATCACCAAGATATTGTTAAAGCGATTCAAGTAGCAAAAGCCTTGGGATTTAGAATGATGAATGTTGATTTAATTTATGATCTTCCTCGCGTAAGTGATGAAGATTTACAAACGGATCTCCAACATTTTTTATCTTTGGATGTAAACCATATATCAACTTACGCTCTTACCATTCACCCCAACACAGTTTTTGGCATTCAAAAAATAAAACCTGTTACCGATGATGTATCGCGCAAGCATTATGAAATGATTTATCAAACTTTATCAAAGCATGGTTATGAGCGGTATGAAGTGAGTAATTTTGCTCGGCATGAAGAAAGATCTAAACACAATCTTACTTATTGGCGAAACCAAGAGTACATCGGCACAGGTCTTGGCGCAAGTGGTTATTATCAAGGTATTCGCTATACCAACACGAAGAATATGACGAAATACTTACAAGGCAAACAACGTGATCAAGAAGAGATGATTGATGAAAAGATGAAACGATTTGAGTATATCATGTTGAATTTTCGCTTAAAGGACGGTTTTTCATTAACTGAGTTTTTAAACTTATTCAAAATTGAATTCGATGTACTTTTTTCAAATACGTTACCTCCACTTTTAGAAAAAGGTTTGATTTTGATGGATAAAAATACTGCGAAACTTAGTTTTGAAGGTATGTTATTGCTCGATTACGTCGTATTAAAACTCACTAAAGATTTAATTTAGCACTTTATAATTGACAGTGCCAAAAACCTTGTTATAATATTTTTAGCACTCAACAAGAATGAATGCTAAGGAGGTTATTATGGAATTATCACGACGCGATTTAATCCTCAAGCACATCGTTGAACATTTCATCAAAACCGCTTTGCCTGTCGGTTCACAAACCCTAATTCAAAACTATGAACTTAGCTTTTCATCTGCGACGATTCGCAATGAAATGCTTGCCTTAGAAAACGCTGGATTACTTGAAAAAACTCATACTTCTTCAGGGAGAATTCCTTCAAGCAAAGGGTATCAATATTATGTAGATCATCTCCGAAACAAAAGCGTTGATGAAAGAATTAAGCAACAACTTCAAGTCATTCTTTCTCAAAAAGCACAATCTGTCACAGAAATCATTCAAAAAAGTTCTGAGATTTTATCCAATATGACCAAACTTGCGTCTGTTGTTTTAGGTCCTAACGCTCAACAAGAAAAACTAATGAGTATTCAAGTAACACCTTTAGACAACAATTCTGCGACCGTTGTCTTTATTACAGATTCTGGTTACGTCGAAAATAAAACCTTTGTCCTACCTAAGAATATTGAAAAAGAAGCTTTAGCGGATTGTATGAACTTAATTAACAAGCGTTTGAAAGGTACACCAGTGTCTGAGTTATCAGCAAAAATGGAAGCAATAAAACCAATCTTAGAAGACTTTATTGCCGAACACGATGTCGTCTATCAAGCATTTATCCAAGCATTTTTAAATTTTGCCGGCGAACGCCTAAAGCTCTATGGCAAACACTCGTTATTTAATCAACCCGAATTCGCCCACGATGGTGATAAATTAAGAAAGATATTAACGTTACTTGAATCGCCAAAACTCTTGCATCATTTCTCCAAATCAAGTGGAAATCTAGAAGTCAATATTGGTGATCAAGATCAAAACCAAGATTTATCAATTGTATCGAGTAAATTAAGGATGCCGGGAGAAAAAGAAAGTCGAATTGCCCTTGTTGGGCCAACGCGAATGGATTATGATCGGGCGCTATCTGCACTAGAGTATGTGACAGAAATGTTGGAAAAATATTTCGAAAAGATAAGTGATAAATCCAAAGAGGAGGGTAAAAGAAAATGAAAACAGACAAAGAAAATTTAGAGAAAGAAACTCAACAACCTTCGGAAGAAAAGAAACAAGGAATGACTCCGGAAGATAAAAAAGCACTCACGCTTGAAGAAAAACTTCAAGCTGCGGAGGCAGAAATCTTCAACTGGAAAAATAAATATGCAATGATGTTTGCCGATATGGACAATCTAAGAAAGAATCAAGATAAATCCTTCTCAGAAGCATTAAGATATCGTGCAGAAGGGTTTGTTGATAAATTACTTCCCGCATTAGAATCCTTCCATATTGCCCTCAAGAATCCGGTTGATGATCCCAAAGTTAAAAACTATTTAGTTGGATTTGAATACATCTACAATCAAATCAGTCAAGCATTAGCAGATGAAGGTGTCAAAGAAATACCTGTGAAAATTAATGATGCATTTGATGTGATGACCATGCATGCATTAGAAGCTGAAGTCAGTGAAGGTCCTCCAAATCGAGTGCTAAAAATTCTCTCGCCGGGATTCAAACTCTATGATCGCGTTGTGAAACAGATCCTCGTCATTGTATCCAAGGAAGCAGAAAAGAAGAGTCAAGAAGCTGATCAAAAAGATGCTAAAGATAACGGCAAACAAGCCGCATAAAACATAAAAGGAGAACATTTATGGCAAAGAAAGAAATTATTATTGGTATCGACTTAGGTACGACAAACTCTGTTGTTTCCTATGTCCAAGCAGATGGAAAGGTGAAAGTTATTCCTAACCCAGAAGGTAAAAATACCACACCTTCCGCGGTTGCATTCAAGGCGAATGGAGAAGAAATTATTGGTGATGCTGCCAAAAGACAAGCCGTCATCAATCCGGACACGGTCTTATCGATTAAAAGATTGATGGGTACCGATCAAAAAGTAACCATTAAAGCCTTGAATAAATCTTTTACACCCCAAGAAATATCTGCAAAAATCCTTGCTTATATGAAGAAATATGCAGAAGATTCTTTAGGTCAAAGCATTAAAAAAGCTGTCATTACCGTTCCTGCTTACTTTAACGATTCACAACGTCAAGCAACTAAAGATGCCGGGCAAATTGCCGGTTTAGAAGTGGTTCGCATTATCAACGAACCAACGGCTTCCGCACTTGCTTATGGTTTAGAAAGTAAAAAAGCAGGAAAGATTTTAGTATATGACTTAGGTGGTGGAACTTTTGACGTATCCATTCTAGAAATTGGTGATGGCACTTTTGAAGTTATCTCAACTGCCGGAGACAACCGCCTTGGTGGTGATGATTGGGATTTAGAAGTTGTCAAATGGATTCAAGATCAAATTAAATCTCAATTTAACGTTACCCTCAATGACAAAATGGCATTACAACGCTTTAAAGATGCTGCAGAAAAAGCAAAAATTGAATTATCTTCGATGATGGAAACTACGATTTCATTACCTTTCGTTGGTCAAAATGCCAATGGACCGATTAACTTTGAAGCAAAGTTAAGCCGAGCAAAATTCCAAGATATGACGAAGGCCTTATTAAAGCGAACCGAAGAACCTATTCGCAAGGCTTTAGCGGATGCTAAATTGACTGCCAATGATCTTGATGAAATCTTAATGGTGGGTGGATCAATTCGGATGCCTGCCGTCCAAGATCTCGTGAAGAAAATGTTGAACAAAGCGTTAAACTTCTCAGTTAACCCAGATGAAGCAGTCTCCGTTGGCGCGGCCATTCAAGGTGCGGTTATTTCTGGTGATGTCAAAGATGTGGTCTTATTAGACGTCACACCTTTAACCTTGGGTATCG
This sequence comes from Bacillota bacterium, assembly GCA_041175745.1. Lineage (GTDB taxonomy): Bacteria > Bacillota_I > Bacilli_A > RFN20 > CAG-826 > UBA970. The sequence goes on from JBEDEK010000112.1 coordinate 4,892, forward strand.
AAACCATGGGTGAAGTGATGACCCCATTAATCCAAAGAAACACAACCATTCCAACAACCAAGAGTCAAATTTTTTCAACTGCTGCCGATAATCAACCTGCTGTCGATATTGTGGTTTATCAGGGTGAAAGACCAATGTCACGAGATAATAAATTATTAGGTCACTTTAAGCTTGATGGCATTAAACCTGCGCGCCGCGGCCAACCAAGAATTGAAGTCACCTTCTCGATAGACGTCAATGGTATTGTCAAAGTCACTGCGAAGGATTTAGATTCTCAAAAAGAACAACAAATCACGATTTCAGGCACCACTGGCCTTAGCAAACAAGAAATCGATCGAATGATGCAAGAAGCTGAAGCAAACAAAGAAGCTGATGAAAAAAGAAAAGAACAAGTTGAATTAAAAAACAAAGCCGAACAATACATCAATAGTATTAACCAAGCTTTAGAAGAAAAAGGCGATAAGATTGATGCCAAACAAAAAGAAGAAACTGTCAAACTAAAAGAAGAATTAGAACAAGCGATTAAAGATAATGATTACGAAAAGTTAAAAGCAAAACTATCCGATTTAGAAAAAGCTGCCGAGATGATGGCGCAAGCTCAAGCAGGCCAACAAGGTGCAACTAACAGCCAAAATGGAACTTCTGAACCTAGTTCTAAAAAAGATGATGATATCATCGATGCAGACTTTACAGAAAAGAAAAAATAGGTAGGTCATGGCCACAAAAAGAGATTTTTATGAAGTCCTTGGTGTCAGTAAAAATGCCTCCAAGGAAGAAATCAAAACAGCATATCGTAAATTAGCAAAGCAATTCCATCCAGACATTAATAAAGCTCCGGATGCTGAAAA
>JBEDEK010000113.1:0-3041 GCA_041175745.1 Bacillota bacterium
CGCTTAAAATTTTCTTATCCAATAAAACTAGAATCGAATACAATTTTGTGTATGAACAATCTGCACTTGGTGAAGTTGACTTTTCTATAGCATCTACCATTGCCCCATTTACCGATTTCTATATTCATGATATTCCATTTGCAACGGTGAATGATAGCCCACAATTTTCATTTGATTTTTCTTTAACGGAACAGCATAAGAAAAAAGCAGACCACTTTGAATCTGTTGTGAAAATAAAGCCAAAACAAATTTTTCAAAAAATTGAAACTTTAAAAGAGGACAATAAAGTAAGCTTGGACTATGAATTGTTTCAGACCTATCCAGATAAGGCCGAAGACAATCATATTGCCATTGATATATTAAGAAACGCTGGATACAAAGTCTATGATGCCTCTAAAATAAGAGAACATATTCCTGCGGCTAGGTCTGTGGTAGATCTTCATATAGAAAAATTGATTGATCGATATAATCATCTGACCAATGCCGAAATTATCCATTTTCAATTGGAAGCTTTTGAAAAATGGTTTGAGTTAGCTCAATTAAATCATCTGCCTTCTATGGTCATTATTCATGGCGTTGGGTCGGGTAAACTTAAAAATGAAGTCCACGATTTACTAAAAGTAAAGAAGGGCGTCAAAAGTTTTATCAACCAATACTCCGAATTTTACGGATATGGGGCTACCGAAGTCTTTTTTCAGTATTAAGCGCATCCATTATAATTTACTACCTTTGTCCCGACTACAATCCCGAGCTATCGTGGCAAGCAATTGCCAAGGAAAGTCCGGACAGCATAGGGTAACCCACCGGTCAATAGCCGGCATCCCAGCAATGGGAAAGAGAAAGTGCCACAGAAAATAACTACCTCGCAAGAGGAAAAGGTGAAAACGTGAGGTAAGAGCTCACGAATAAGACAAGTAATTGTTTTATAGGGTAAACCTTGGGTGCTGTAATGCCATGTAAAGGGACGTTTGAGAACGACTCGTTCGAGTTCCAGGGTAGGCAGCAAGACTTTAACAGTAATGTTAAGGCTAGATAAATGATAGTTTAGAAACAGAATCCGGCTTATGAGGTTTGTAGTTACTTTTTTAATTGAACATAAAATGAATTCATATGACCATTGAGCAGATTAAGCGTATGAAGGACCAAGTGAGTGTCCTGAGGAGGTTTCTTTGACGTTGAGAACCGTTTACAAAAAATATATTTAGATAAACAACTTTCCTTATCTCCAGGTTTTTGGGATGACAACAAGCGTGCAACCGCCACAATGAAGGAGATTAAATTAAACGAATATTGGGCAGGCCTGTATCAACATGTCGAAACAAGTGTCGAAGACTTTGTGGTACTTTTTGAATTCTGGAAAGGGGGTGATGCCACTGAGGAAGAAACGAAATCTGCATATGAATTAGCGATGGTGGCCATTGAAGATGCTGAATTTAAAAGCACACTCAACCAACCAGAAGATGAATTACCTGCCATATTACAAATCAACCCAGGTGCTGGTGGCACCGAGAGCCAGGATTGGGCAGAAATGCTTTTAAGGATGTACACGATGTATGGTGAAAAGCAAGGATGGACAGTAACCTCCTTAGATTATCAAGAAGGAGATGGGGCTGGTATAAAATCGGCAACTATTCAGTTTGATGGACCTTTTGCTTATGGGTTTTTAAAGGCAGAATCTGGTGTGCATCGTTTGGTAAGAATTTCACCTTTTGATAGCAATGCAAGACGTCATACAAGCTTTGCATCGGTTTATGTATATCCTTTAATAGACGACACCATCGAAATTATTGTGAATCCTGCAGACATTGAATGGGAGTTTTACCGCAGTGGTGGTAAGGGTGGACAGAACGTCAATAAAGTAGAAACCGCTGTACGTTTAAAACACGCATCAGGCATTATTGTGGAATGCCAACAATCAAGAACACAAGGTGAGAATAGAGAGATTGCAATGAAGATGCTAAAGAGTAGATTGTATGAGGAGGCAATGCGCAAGAAGCAAGAAGCCTTGAATGCATCGAATGCGAATAAGAAAAAAATAGAATGGGGAAGTCAAATCCGTTCTTATGTATTTCATCCCTATAAAATGATCAAAGACCACCGTACCGATTTTGAAGTGGGTAATGTGGGGCCAGTAATGGATGGTGAGATAGATGGGTTTATAAAAGCTTATCTGATGCATGAAAAAGACGATGTATCTTAAGTCCTGTTGTGGATCAGTCGCATTAAGCTAAACTTATTATTTACCCTTAGGAGAGAGAATATCAAATTTAGACATTGGCTTAAGATCAATCAACCATTTAAAATTATTCAGCTTTAATTCTGATATTGGAAGTTCAAATAAGGGTGTCATTTTCCCAGTCAATTGATTGATAAAAACAATTTTAACTGGCGCATCATTTTCAAAATCAATTGTAATGATTTGGGCGTTGGAACGGTTGACGCCTATAAATTTTTCATCATAGTCGGTTGCGAAATATATATTTTCGGCACTGCCCTTAGTTTGCATTTGGTGCATTTTTCCATCCAATAAATCAACCACCATCGAATTGCCTTTGAGCTGATTAAAGTAGTCGGTACTATCCACAGGACTAATCGCCATAGCATTGTTTAAAATTCTTAATTGTTCGGCCTTTTTATTATTCAAATGCATATAGATGGTGTCACCTGTAATTTGATTTTGATTGACCCAAAGTATGGGTTGATGGTGTAAGCGTATGGTTGAATCTGCAAGACTGTAAAATAAACTATCTGCAACACCCTGCAATGAATCGGAATAGACTTTCACATGATGAAATGCTTCAAAGTATTTATTTAAACTTGAATCCTGTAGCACGCCTTCTTTAGCACGTGCTTTTGGTATTTTTCTTTTTAGGTCACTCAACCTGCCACTATACAAAGTGTCAGCACTTACGTATAACGTATCCTTAGGTTGTTTAATCATTAGAATTGGTAGTTCTGTTGCAATTAGAATATCTTTTTTTCGATTGGTTTTTATATTATTTGCAATTAAATCAAAACTTAAACTATCCTTAGATTTATAT
>JBEDEK010000114.1:0-2954 GCA_041175745.1 Bacillota bacterium
AATCTAACAGGCATGAATAATGGTTTCCCCTTCAATCCTGTTTCGGTTTGGATGGCTTTAAAAATTTCCTTTATATGAGGCCCTTGAATGTCTTGTAGTTGCGATAATTTTTGAATAAATAAGTCTAAAGCTTTATGTCCATCTTGACTTTGAAGAAGCGCTTTTGCCTCCTCATCAAAATTAAAGGTGGGTTCAAGAATTGGTTTGACTAAATCTAAGATTTGAATGCCATATGCGAGTTGATCTTTAAATGTTTTCGCTAATTGTTTAACGGAGGTTTCACTTAAAAGTTCAACGCCAGGAGCTTTGTTAATAAATGGAGCAATAAAGTTCCAAAATGCATCATCAGAAAGTTGTTTGAGATAGTAATTGTTTAACCAATTCATTTTTTGTGGATCAAACATCGATGGTGAGGAAGATAAACGTTTTGCATCAAACGCTGCAATTGCCTGATCTTTTGTAAAAATTTCTTGGGTACCTTCTGGTGACCAACCTAATAACAAAATGAAGTTGAAAATTGCTTCAGGTAAGTAACCCATATCTCGATATTGCGACATGAATTGAATAATTGACGCATCACGCTTGGATAGTTTTTTTCCATTTTCATTAACGATAATAGTCATGTGACCAAATTGAGGCATTGGAAATTTTAAATACCGATAGACTTGAATTTGTTTTGGGGTGTTGGATAAATGCTCTTCTCCTCGAAAGACATGAGTGATATCCATAGAAAAATCATCAATAACAACTGCAAAATTATATGTGGGAATCCCGTTTGACTTAATCAGGACCCAATCACCGATATCATCATTGTTAAATGAGACAGGGCCTCTAACCATATCTTCAAAGGCGATGGTTAAATGGTCTTCGAGTTTAATGCGAATGACTGGTTTTCTACCTTGAGCTATAAAATTATTTTTCTCTTCTTTGCTTAAGTGAAGGCAGCGACGATTGTATTGAGGGGCAGCAATGCCACGTGCAAGTTGTTCTTCGCGAGAACGTTCTAGTTCTTCTTCGGAGCAATAACATTCATAAGCATGACCTTGTTTAAGGAGTTGTTGGGCGTATTGTTGATACGTGTTCAATCGTTCCATTTGTCGATATGGAGCGTATTTGGGATTCGGTTCAAGTGGAGATTCATCGGGGATAATTCCTAACCATTTTAAATCCCTAATTTGGCTAACTTCCCCACCTTCAACATTGCGTTCAATGTCAGTATCTTCGATACGAATAATAAATTGACCTTTATTTTTTTTGGCAAATAAATAGTTGAAAAGCGCACTACGAGCACCACCAATATGTAAAAAACCAGTTGGTGAGGGAGCATAACGAACGCGAATATTTTTGGGATCAAGCATAGTTATACATTAAATCGGAAAAAGATGATATCTCCATCTTTTACGATATATTCCTTTCCTTCCATTCTTAATTTACCAGCTTCTTTAACAGCACTTTCAGATTTTAGTTTGGCGATATCATCATAGTGATAAATTTCTGCTTTGATAAATCCTTTTTCAAAATCCGTATGAATCACACCAGCAGCTTGAGGGGCTGTCATGCCTTGATGGAATGTCCAAGCACGGCATTCATCCTCACCTACCGTAAAATAGGTTGCAAGTTTTAATAAGCGATACGTAGCTCTGACTAATGGATTTAAACCTGGCTCAGGAATACCAAGTGTGGTGAGAAATTCTTTTTTCTCTTGATCCGTTAATTTAGATATCTGAGATTCTATTTCACATGAAATGGCTACAACTTGGGCTCCTTCTTGGTTTGCTCTTTTAAGCACTTGTTGATAATAGTGATTAGAGGCTAAATTACCATAACCATCTTCAGCAATATTAGCCACATATAAAATGGGTTTATTGGTGAGTAATTGATATTCTTGGTTAAGAAGATTTCTTTGTTCGGTGGAAAGGTTTGATAATCGAGCAGGAATACCATCCATTAATTGTGGTTTTAATGCTTGAAGCATTGCAAGTTCTGCGATTGCTTGTTTATCATTACCTCTCGCTTTAGAATTGACTTTATCCAATCTTCTTTGAATGGCATCTAAATCTGCAAGAATTAATTCAAGATTGATAATATCCATATCACGTTCAGGATTTACTGAGTTTTCAACGTGTATAATTTCTGCTGAATCAAAACACCTTACAACTTGGACAATTGCATCTGCTTCGCGAATTGCTGCAAGAAACTGATTACCAAGACCTTCGCCTTTTGCAGCACCTTTAACTAAGCCTGCAATATCGACAAATTCAACGGTCGTAGGAATGGTTTTTTTTGGTTTAAAAAGTGAGGATAAAAATTGTAAACGTTCATCTTGAACTGCAACCACCCCCGTATTTGGGTTGATAGTTGCAAAAGGATAATTAGCCGCTTCAACAGAAGCGTTTGTAATTGCATTAAATAATGTTGATTTGCCTACGTTAGGTAACCCAACGATGCCAGCTTTTAATCCCATATTGACCTCATTCATTATAAAGGAAACACGAGCCGAAAGAAATAAAAAAGTCGCCCGAAGGCGACTTTTGTCTTAGCACTAATTTATCAAAAATTACCGAGGTAACTTTTTAATATTTTTGGCGCGTGGACCACGATCGGAATCTTCAACTTCGAATTCAACTGGTTCCCCAGTTTCGGCGGTTTTGTAACCGTCCATAAGAATCGAAGAATGATGGAAAAAGACATCTTTTCCGTCTTCAGTGCGAATGAAGCCGTAGCCTTTTTCTTTGTTGAACATCTTGACTGAGCCTTTCATCGAAAACCTAAACCTTTCAATTAGTATTAGTAGGAGCTAACATTTTGCTGCTACGCAAAAGATAATACCATAACTAATATAAAAAGATAGTAGAATTTTAAATATTTTGAAAAGTTCTTTTTGTGACACTACTTTGAAGCTTAAAGGAAATGAAATAAAATACCATTGCAAACAATAGAAAGATGGTTAGGGT
>JBEDEK010000115.1:0-3257 GCA_041175745.1 Bacillota bacterium
AATTAATGCAATATTATGGTGATACAGCAGCATTTTTATCCACGGGCGGTTACCACCATCACCTTGGATTAAACACTTGGAGAGGTGTTGGTATTCCTAAAAAAAATCCAAATACGACAGGACTCACTTCTTTTCAAGTCAAGAAAAACTCATCTACTATTCAAAATGATATTGCCGGTTTAACCATTCAATTTATCGATTGAAGAAAGAGGCCCAACATAATCAGTAGACCTACCAAAATTGGTGTGGGGATTTTTTTCCATTGTAAAGTCAAGAATGTAAAGACAACCATGCCATACGTGAACAAACTAGATGCCAGCGTTAATAATTGATTGAATCCTGTCAATACAATTAAACTGGCAGCGGCAACCGTAATTCCTTTTAACGCGGTTTTCATCCAACGGATATCACGAAGGCTTTGCCAAATCGGAACGACAAAATACACGAGCAAAACTCCAGGAATAAAAATACTGATACCAGCTAGAAAACCTCCTAACCAAGGTAGAGGTAAACCTTGAAGCGATTGCGTCCCTACAAATGCAGCAAAACTAAATAAGGGTCCAGGAATGGCTTGATCAATCGCGTAGCCTGAAAGAAATGTTTCTAGAGAAAGCAACGATTGTTGATTGACTAAATCTTGAATCATGTATGGAATAACAATTTGACCTCCACCAATAACCGAGTATCCATAGCGAAAAAATGAATTGATCAATATCAATATTGGAAATCGAAGTTGACTTGAAAGTAATTCTAGAGAAATTGCCAAAAGGATCACGATTAGCAAAATAAACCAACGTGGTTTTGTAATCATTAATTTGTTTTCTTGAGTGGGTTTCTCTATCAAAAACATCATGAAACTAGATATGAGTAAAATAACGGGAACAGCTAAAAAGGTCATCGGAATCAATATTAAACCAAGTAAAAAACTCAATCCATAAAGAATCCATTCGTGTTTTTTTGTAAGGATGCGTTTAGTTAAAGACCAGCCTGCGTAGAAAATAAAACCTACTGCAACCGATGGAAGCACATCTAACAAGGATATTAAAAGTTGCGATTGATTAAAAAAAGAAAAAAATAATCCAACCAGTGTCATGATTACTAATGCAGGACCTGCCCAAATGATGAAAGTTAGAAGTGCAATCCAAGGACCACCAACTAAGTATCCAATTGTGGTAATCGTTTGGGTACTACTAGGTCCAGGAACCAATGCAAATACTCCAATCAGTTCGGTTAGTGTTTTTTCATCAATGTATTTTTTCTTATCAACAAGAATCCGTGAAAAGACACCATAGTGGGCTTCAGGACCTCCAAAGCTACTTAATGAACAATAAAAGACATCCAATAAAAATATTAGGATTCGCTTCATGGTTGTTTTTGAATCCAAAGACAAAGTTGTATTATTTCTTTTTCTGGTAGCAGTTGACTGTGAAGAATTTTCCAAGCACCCTTACTGGTGATAGCATCAGGCAAAATTGTACGTAAGTAGGTGATACCTTTAGGACCGGGGTATATACCAATATGATTTGCGTACCCCGCAAAATGAATCAGATTTCTTTTACCCTTCAATGTTGGCATCTGATATGCAAAGGTTTCTGTTGCTTGAGGAAAATGAGATTTGATGATGCTATAAACAACATTTAAACGTTTTTTTACATCACCTGAGAATGATGATATATAAGGTATTATTGGACCGCTGTTTTTCATTTTTTATTACAAGTTTCATTATAAAGGTTTAAAATGATTCTCAATAAGGAAAACAAGTATGGCAAAAACAAACTCAACGGATTTAAAGACGCTGTTAGGACAATTTGAAAAACATTACGAAAAGACCAAAGCATTAAATTACGTCATGAACGTGGCAAGTTTTGATGCGCAAACCATTGCCCCTAAAAATGAGGGTGCAGTCAATGAAAGATCAGAAGCCATGGGTTTTTGGGCATTAGAAGACTTTAAACATCAAAATGATCCTACTTATGATCGGTTAATCAGCGATCTACAATCTCACCAAGATGACCTTACGCAAGAAATGAGACGCATGGTTTATTTAGAACGCAAAAAAATTGATCAACTTAAAAAAATTGATCCCAAAGATTATCAGGATTATGCTGTTCTTTTATCTCAGGCACAAGTCGCTTGGGAAAAAGCAAAAGCGAACGATGATTTTAATGCTTATGCACCGTACTTAGAAAAGATTTTGTTTTATGTTCGAAAGTTTGCAACGTTAACAAAAACGGTTGCCGGACCACTTTATAATCAACTTCTTGATGATTATGAAGAAGGTAACACCATTGAAAAACTGGATGCCTTCTTTGCCACTCTTAAAGCGCGAATCGTCCCCCTTCTGAAAAAAATACAACAATCAAAAGTTAAAATTCGTACGGATTTCATGTCAAGAAAATTTCCCAAACACGAACAATTAGCTTACGCAAAATCTTTATTAACATTTATCGGATATGACTTAAATGCAGGGGTATTGGCAGAATCTGTACATCCATTTAGTAGTGAAATCACCCCGAGCGATGTTCGAGTGACCACCCACATTTATGAAGATAATTTTATTTCCAATATTTACTCAACTGCTCATGAAGGTGGCCATGGTATTTATGAACAAAATATCGGGCCTAAAGTAAGAGGAACCATTCTTGGCCATGGTGCTGCCATGTCGATTCACGAGTCTCAATCGCGCTTCTATGAAAATGTCTTGGGTCGTTCTTATGCATTTACCAAGATGGTGTTTCCTGATTTAAAGAAGCAATTTAAAGAACAATTTAAAGATGTTGATTTAGAAGAATACTATCAAGCGATCAACGAAGCCAAGGCTTCATTGATTCGTACGGAATCTGATGAATTAACGTATAGTCTTCATATTATGGTTCGATATGAACTAGAAAAGCGACTCATTGAAGGCTCTTTAAAAGTTAAAGATTTGCCGGGTGCATGGGACGAACTTTATCTAAGTTATCTTGGCATCAAACCCAAAAACAATCGAACAGGTTGTTTACAAGACGTTCATTGGTCTGGTGGTGCCTTTGGATATTTCCCCTCCTACGCTCTTGGTAACGCCATTTCTATTCAATTATTAAAGACGATGGAAAAAACTTTATCGGTGGAAAATACAATTAAGAGTAAGAATTTAATACCGATTCGTGATTGGTTTTCTAAACATGTATACGTACATGGTAAACTCTTTCCTCCATTTGTCCTGCTCAAAAAAGTAACAGGCGAAGACTTGAATCCAACATACTATTGTGATTATT
>JBEDEK010000116.1:0-7660 GCA_041175745.1 Bacillota bacterium
ATATAAATAAGATACATTCATGGGACTTACCTATTTAATTTTAGCAAAGTTTTTTGATTTTGAATAAAAAAACTGCGTTTCCGCAGTTATTTTCATTTCTGGTGGATGCTGAGGGGATCGAACCCCCGACCTTCTGTACGTCAAACAGATGCTCTCCCAGCTGAGCTAAACATCCATGCGTGCTGGTGCCGACGATAGGAATCGAACCTACAACCTACTGATTACGATTCAGTTGCTCTGCCAATTGAGCTACGTCGGCGCAGTCATTCCTATGCAAGCGCCCATTTATCATATACAAGATTTGAAATGATTTCAAGTTTTTGCCTTGTTAGATTGTCAACGGTTTCAAAAGGCGTATAATAATTTTCGGTAAAAAAATATGGAAATTCATCAACATCGTTTTATTAAGGTATTTTGGCCTTTATTAATTGAGATTTTTCTATCAGTATTAGTCTCTTTATCTGATACTTTAATGCTCTATGCGGTTAGTTCCCAAGCAGTTGCTGCCGTGGGAAGCGCAATAACTTATTTAAACTTTTTAAATGTTGCATTTGTTATCCTTTCCGCTGGCATGTTAGCTGTATTTACCCAATATGTTGGAGCAAATCAAGCTGAAGTAACTCGCAAAGCAGCCCGTATTGGTGTCTTGGTAAATGGTGTCATTGGAATTGGTGTCATGGCTCTAATTTACGTTTTCTTCTCTGAATTTATTCATTTCATCATTCCCGATCAGCAAATTGCTGATTTAGCAACGGAATATGGTTTGATTGTTGGTGCTGCTTCAATTTTTGTTGCAATTAACCCCATCATTGGAAATTATATGCGCGCTTTTGGGCATGATAAATCACCCATGGTAGCAACGATTATCGCTAACATTATCAATATAGTTTTGAACTATCTATCCATTTATGTGTTTAATTGGGGTGTTGCGGGTGTTGCATGGGCAACCTTTATTTCTCACGTTGGATCTTTTATTGCTCACTTAATTCTTGCAAACTTCCATCTCCCCAAAAATATAGCGAAGGCAAATGTTCCTGCAAGAAAATTACTTTCCGATTCATTAGAAGTTGGCTTACCATCAGCATTTGAAAACTTTGCTTTTTTGGGTGCAATGGCTGTGATTATTACAATTTTAAACTTCTTTGATACCACTGGCGTCGAGACTTCCGTTAGAGTCACAGTTGAACATATTGCAAAAATGGCTTTTGTACCTGCCGCGGCATTGGCACACGCTAGTGCCATTAAAACTGGTTTTTATGTTGGTGCCCAAAATTATAAAAAAGCTCAAAGACGCATCTTTAAAATCTCTGCTATCGGCATTTTGATATCAAGCTTACTTGGTTTACTCATTGCATTATTGCCTGATGGCATTATCTCTATTTTTACGTCTGTTGAACATATTGAAGGTCCAGAATTAGTCCATCACATCGAGTTGATTAAAACGGTGCTTTGGTTAAATATTGCGGTTGAGGGTGCTAGAACCGTTAATATTATCTTAGGTGAATCCCTCAAAACAACCGGTGATGCCTGGTTCTTAGGGACGATTTCATTATTCTCACTGATGTTTTTTGCTATTGGTGGCTCGTTCTTATTTGGATTAATGTTTAATAATGGTGTTGTGGGAATCTTTATTGCCCTAACCATTGATGAAGCCTTTAAAGCATTTGTCTTTATGTGGCGTTGGTCAACAAGACGTTGGACCACCCGAGCCCTAGTATTACCAATCAATATAAACGCTTAAATAATTTTAATTTTGAAGAGGATGTGGCGCGCCCGGCACGATTCGAACGTGCGACCCCAACCTTCGGAGGGTTGTACTCTGATCCAGCTGAGCTACGAGCGCAAGTGCGATTGGTGCCTCCGGTCGGACTCGAACCGACATGAGCTCACGCTCGACAGATTTTGAGTCTATTGCGTCTACCAGTTTCACCACGGAGGCAATGGATTCATTATACTCACTCCATAGATGTTTCTCAATCCTCAAGGTGCTTATAATATAGATAGGAGGTCCATTCTATGGACTACATAATCCGACATGAATCCAATCGCTTTTGGATTGACGATGATCATCAACAAATGATTGGAGAAATCACATACCATCTCGATCAAGACAATCGCTATGTCGTTACCCATACGTTTGTGAGTCCCTCTCATCGTGGTAAAGGTCTAGCAAATCGGCTGTTGGATCAAGTCATTGAATTAGCGACAAAAGAAAAACGATACATATATCCCTTATGTTCGTTTGCTGTGAAAGTTTTACAAAATGTTCGCTATAAACATCTTTGGGATCCCAAAGAAGGTGAACCCTCTGGTGGTTCGTGTACGTGGGTCAAACGCTAAACAAACAATAAAAAAAACCTCGGTATCATTATCGAGGTTTTTCATTTAGTCTATTTAAGCAAACTTATCGTAGAAGACATTGACCGGTTTAATTTGATGTTTATTTAAAACCTTAATACAAGCATCAATCATCCCAGGCGATCCGCATAAATAAGCTTCAGCTTCGGCAAGATCACCCGTCATACGATCCAAAACATCTGTGATTAAACCAGTAGCACCATTCCAATTGTCTTGGGGAAGTGGATTGGATAAGGCTGGGATATATTCAAAGTTAGGATATTCCTTTTGTAATTGTTTCATTTCTTCAGTGTAATATAAATCTCTTACAGCTTTCGCACCAAAGAAATATCGAACTTTCCGAGTCATACCTTGTTCCTTTAATCTAGCAAGGATAGAACGAATCGGAGCTTTACCTGAACCACCGGCGATACAGACAATGTCACGCTTGGATTGTTCTTGTAAGAAGAAGGTGCCATAAGGTCCTGTAACGGTGACTTTATCACCCTTTTGTAAAGCATTAAACACATAACTAGTTGCCGCACCATTAGGTACATAGCGAACGATCATTTCAATCGAATCCTTGATACTTGGATTGGATGCGATTGAATAGGCTCTAACCACATCAATACCAGGAACTTTTAATTGAGCATATTGTCCAGGTTTAAAATCCATCGTGCTTGGCGATAATAATTTAAAACGTACGAGTTTGATATCGTAAGTTAAATCCTTTAATTCTGTAATGACCGTCTTATATTCTTTTGCTGATAACATGCTTTCAGGAATTTCGACTTTCATGTTACCTTTAACTTTAACTTGGCAAGATAAACGAACACCTTTTGCCGCATCTTCAGGTTTGATGAATGCTAACTCAGTTGGTTTAATTTCACCACCACCTTCGGTAACAGTGCACTTACAAAATCCACATGTTGCTTTGCCTCCACAGGCAGAAGGAACAAAGATTTTTTGACTAGACAAAATATTTAATAAAGTTTCATCACTGGTCACTGGAATTTCTTTTTTGCCATTGACGATTACAGCCCTAACAGCGTTATTACCAAAGACCATGTCAAAAACAACAATTAATAGAGTCACGACCAACAAGACACCTAATAATATTAGTGGAGTGGAAAAATCCATATTTCAATCTCCTTATGCAGTGACGTTGGCAATACCGGTAAACCCGATAAATGCTAACGCGATAATGCCGAGTAAGATAAAGGCGATGCCTTTACCCATTAAACCTTTAGGTAAATCAGAACGTATAAACATTTTTTCACGTATCGCTGCAAGTAGGATGATCGCAATCATCCATCCGATACCGCTGCCAAAGCCATAGACTGCAGTTTCTGCAAAGGAATAATCGCGGTTAACGAAGAATAAAGAAACAGCAAGCACGATGCAGTTCACGGTAATTAAAGGTAAGTAAATACCAAAGGTGCTATAAATTGCGGGCAAATATTTTTCAATAAGGATTTCTAAAAATTGTACCGTGGTTGCAATGGTAATCATAAAGACTAATAAGGATAAATCTTGCGTGCCAGTACTCTTTAAGAATTCATAAACTGGCCAGTTAATCACTGCAGTTAAACCAGTAACCAAGACAACCGCAACTCCCATGCCCGTCGCATTCTTAACATTAGTTGAGATTGCAATCAAAGGGCACATACCTAAAATATATACAAGAGCGATGTTGTGATTGAGAATGGAAGCAATCAATAATTCGATTAAGTTCATGGGCAATTACCTATTGATTCCCTTCTTGGAATTGTTGACGTTCACGAATAAACCAAACAAAGAGAGAGATGATAAAGAAACCACCCGGCGCTAAAGCCATAATTGTCCAAGGGACCCAACCTTCACCCATCACAGGGATATTAAGCCAAGTTCCAAAAGCTAATACTTCGCGAATCGTCGCTGCAGATACAAGAACAATCATATATCCCATACCAGAAGCAAAAGCATCAACGAGGGCATATTGAGCTGGATTTTTAACCGCATAAGCTTCAGCACGACCCATAACGATACAGTTAGTGATGATCAAGCCAACATAAGCACCAAGTTGATTGGCAAGCGCTGGGAAATAAGCTTTTAAAAACATTTGCACCACAATAGTAAAAGTAGAAATTATCACCATGTAAGTGACCATTCTTACTTGTGAAGGAATAAAGTTACGAATCAAAGCAATAAATGCAGATGAAGCCATCGTAACGAAGGTCACACCAAGTCCCATTGCAATTGCGTTTTCAACTTTATTGGAAATCGCCAGCGATGAACAAATACCTAAGACGGCAATTGCCACTTGATTTTCTAACCAAAATCCTCGCTTTAAAACGTTGAAGGATTTGGTGTAATTTAACCGAGCAAAAAATTTCTTCATAATTAAGCCCTCGCTTCCCACACCAATCGGTGTGCAACATATGCATTATTCAAAATGATGTTAAATTGATTAGAAGTGCGCGTTGCTCCAGTAATCGAACGAACCTCATTCGCTTGTGCAGTCGTTAGATCTAAATCTTTGATGATTGCTAAGGCATCATCTCCAATACCAATAGATTTACCATTGAAGGTGTCGAGGTAAGTTCGTGTGGCAACGATGCCACCAAGTCCAGGGGTTTCTTCTTGTTGAAGTACAGAGATTCGGACGATGGTTGTAAAATCATTTTCTAAAGAAAGTAAGCCAATAATCGGTCCCCATACGCCTCCGCCAAAGGTTGGACCAAAGCCAAAGGTAATCGTTCCATTGGTATTGTCTTGATAGTAAGTGTAAGTGTAATCTTCACCTTCATATTCACCTTCTATCGCAATCGTGGTTGTCGTTTCGGCAAATACATCATGAATATTGGTGAAAGTATACGCAACGCTATGAGCAGTCAAAACTTCCGACTTTAATAATGCATCAGCATTTGCCTCAATCAAACTGTTGGTAATCGCACCAGTTCCAAAAAGTAATCCACCTGAAACGGTTCCAAGCACTGCAACAAAAATCATCATGCGGACATATTTATTCATCTTATTTAACCTCCGCTGTAATAATCGCTGAAATAGGTTTACGAGCGACAGTTGCATCCAATAATGGAGACAGTACATTCATGATAATTGTGGCAAAAATCACACCTTCTGGCCAAGCGGCAAAAACTCTTATTAAAAGGGTAAAGAACGCAAATAAAAAACCATAAAGGAACCGACCACCGGTAGTCACTGGAAGTGTGGGTTTATCAGTGATGATAAAGAAAGCACCAAAGATGGCCATGCCAATCACGAGAGCTATAAATGGATCATAAAAACCTTCAAGACCAACAACTTGACCAAGGTAACCCAATCCTAATAAGGAGAGTAAAAAAGCAAGTGGTGCTTTCCAATCGATGACTTTGGTTAAGATTAAAATCAAACCTAAAAAGATGACAAGACCTCTTGAAACTTCTCCAACAGCACCAGGAGCGGTCCCTAAAAATAAATTCATTAATGGATAGGTGTTAAGTACGTCATCACCGCGAAGCCACGTGCCAATTGGTGTGCCAGTTCCAATTACATCTGTGACTGGATTTAACCATTGGGTGTTTAAAAATTGTGGAAAGGAAATCATCAAGAAGATGACGCCAATCACTGCAGGATTAAATACGTATTTGGGGTAACCACCAAAAACAAGTTTCCCAAAGAAAACGCCGAAGGCAGCCCCAACTGCAGCAATCCATAATGGGACCGTCGGTGGAAGGATTAAGACTAGAACAAGAGCGTTGTATAACCAACCCTCATCGATTTGTTTTCCGCGGAAATAAGCAAAGATGATTTCAAGGATAAGGTCGGTGATGATGACAGTCAAGGTTAAAAATAAAACTTGAATGCCAAAAATTACCGTCCCTGCGAGTACTAAGGTCAACAGTGATAGATTCAGCAATCTCATGTTGCGATCCATCGCTTTGAACTTCGACACTTTTGGTGCGTTCATAGGCAATTTATCTCCCTTTGAATTGAGTCAATTTAGACGACCCAAAATTCCAAAAGAAATTATATCACTCAAGAAAAAAAAATAAAGGTGTTTTCAATGATTTGGTGCAGTCGAGGAGAGTTGAACTCCTACACCGGTGAAGGTACTAGACCCTGAATCTAGCGCGTCTGCCAATTCCGCCACGACTGCACATGGGTATTTTACTATGAAACCGCTGAAATGTAAGTGCTTACTTTTGCAGAAATGTACTCATGGAAGGTCAAATTATAGAGAACTTTTTGGTTCAATGAAAAGACAACGAAGATGTCTCGAAGCGCAAGAGCAGTGGGTTGGATGAATTGATATTGACCCGATTGAGGGTAATAGGTGTCTCGATATTGTCGATGGAGTGAATAGAATAATCCAGCATAATTTCCGGCACCATTACTGATAGATTCCAACCAACCACTTTGATAAATCGTTTGCAGATGATTACGATATTGATTTTGATAACCTGCAAAGGCTCCTTGGAAAATCGTTAAACGGTGCAGCGGGTTTAATCGACCTTGATTCCAATCTTTAAGTAAAGCATCTTGAAAAGGTGTTGCTTTCGTCATACTCGGACCATATTGACCAAAAGGGTCGTTGGTAGGATCCCAATCCCCGTTACTACCAAAACCGCGATCAAGGTCATAAGGAATCGGAAATGCTTTGCCAGTACTTGGTAAAAAATACAAATAAAGATTGTTAGCATTATTACGATAATCATCTGGATTGCCAACAAAATAAGCAATCGCCTCCATCCACAGAAAGGAAGGTATATCGATGACATTTTCTACGCGCTGACGATAACTTTGATTATTTACATCATTGCTTGCATTCAATTCACCAATTAAGTTGACGATATCGGTAAAATTTGGCAAAGAGGTATTGGTTTTTAAATCATAACTCGGATGATAATTTGCCGCATTATCTTCAACTCCAATTTTGTTGCCTGTACGAAAGTGGTTTGTACCATCACTATTCACCGCGTTAAACTTAGTCATATCAGCTGCGCCTGTTGACGTGTATAAAACTTTATAGAGATTACCATCTGCCTCTGGCGTATCTCCGAGTCGTCGAGCAAAAAAACGTCGATCCATCGGTTCAGTGATGGTAAATAAACCTAAATAGTTATCTTCAAATGCCTGGGCAACACCAGTTTGTAAAAAGCGAATCCCACCTAAAGTTGCCTCTTGTGCAAATGGTAAATAGGCTCCATATAATTTATGAGCAAAGACTTGTCGGACATACGTATGATCAAAATTTCGATTCCACTTTAAATCCATTCTTGTCATACCAATAAATTGTTGATTTGGATTACGTTCATCGAGAGGATTATCTGTAGCAAATGAA
>JBEDEK010000117.1:0-2798 GCA_041175745.1 Bacillota bacterium
GCAAGAACGGGAATTAAAGGAAATTCAATATCATAGACAACTTTTTCAAGTTGTTTATCTTTTAAATTTTGAGTCAAACGATCTTTCATGAGTTTGAGTGATTGTGCTACCTGCACACATTGTTCGACTAAATTTTCACTTAAGTTAACACCAGCCTGTTGCATGACAGATTGACGATTTAAAGAAGGCGTCTCATCCAATGCATACGTAGCAAGCATACAGTCGAAAAAAGGTCCTTGAATCGAAACTTGATATCGATCACAGAGCACAAGAAGTTCTTTATAATCAAATGCGATTTTTTCAATGCTTTGATCTTCCATGATTCGTTTCCAAATCGGATCAACCATGCTGTCTTCAAGTTTTAATACAAAAGTTCGAAGTTGATTTTGAATAACCCATCCAACTAAAGATTCCTGGAAGTAGTTTCCAGACTTGATGATAGGGACAATACTTATCTGTTGATAGTTTTGATCGGGTAAAGCTTTAACATCTTCGTATGTAATCGGTTGCACAAACTTATCCGACTTCATTTGAAAGCGACCTAAGAGTGATTTCATTTCATACTGCGTAACGAATTGTTGAAAACGATTTTCATCCAAACCTTGATAGAGGGTTTGATTTAAATCAAATGGTAGGTTCATATTGGTTTGAATGATGGCAAGTTTTTTGGAAATGATACCTGATTGTTGATGTGCTAATAAATTTTCAGCAATTTTTCCTTTTAAGGTTTTAGCACCTTCTAATACTTTTTCAAATGTTGAAAATTGCTGGAGTAACTTAATGGCAGTTTTTTCTCCAATACCTGGAATTCCAGGAAGATTATCGCTTGCGTCACCCACTAAACCTTTATAATCCGGAACTTGTTCAGGGGTTATACCATAGTCAGTGATGACTTTTTCTCTTGTCATTTTGATCATTTCGCTGACACCTTTACGTATCAAATTGACGGTAAGATGAGGTTGAACCAATTGTAGAAAATCACGATCTGAAGTGTAAATCTCAACTTCCATACCAGCCTTTAAGCCTAACATTGCTGCAGTTCCAGCGACATCATCGCCTTCAAAACCATGTTGTTCAAAGGTAAATAAGTTCAGGGCATTTAACAAAGCGCGAGCGATGGCAAATTGAGGAATTAAATCTTCTGGTACTGGTTTTCGATGGGCTTTATAGGATTCCAATTCTTGATGTCTAAAGGTTTTTTCACCGGTATCAAACGCTACTAAAATATGAATGTTGTCTTCAACTGGGAAAAGGATTTTTTGTAACATATTGGCAAAAACATAAACGGCATTAGTAGGAATACCCGTGCTGGTAGTTAAATTAGCCCCGCCATAACTTGATGCAAAATAGGCCCGAAATAGTAAAGCATTACCATCGATGATTTTAAGTATTTTCATGATTTGATTGTTCTCAATTGGTCGACAATAAAACTATCTTGTTTTTCTTGATCAAGCGTGCCTACCACGATAATGAGTTGGCCTCTAGCAATCGTTGTTGCAAGCTTTTCATAAAGTTTTGGAAATATCACCAAATCAAGTTTGTCAGTTTCATCATACATCGTAATAAAAGCCATGGTTTGACCTGCTTTGGTTTTTACCACACGGATGGTGCGAATTAACCCTCCGGTGGTAATAACCTGATTCGATTTCTTAGCCTCTTGAATGGTGGCCACGGGTTGATTTTGTTTATCGAGTCGATAAGGCCCAAGCACACTTTGAGATAAAATCATACCTGTTACATCGAGTTCTTTTTCTAAATTATCAAAGGCAGAATCCGTTGATTGGATATAGGACATTTTGGGTAAAGATGAAGGGGGGATTAAACCAGTTGCTTCATCAATAAAAGTAGATTGAATCGCAGCATTTTTAATCGCGTTTGGCAAACTTGCTCTTAAGGTTGCTCGATTCAAACCAAAGCAATCATAGGCCCCTGCATCAATTAACGCTAAATGTTGATTTAAGGAGACATTGATTGGATACAAACGGGTAACACAATCAAATAAATCTTGAAAAGGTCCTTTTGATCTCACTTGCATAATGCTTTCAACCAAGGATTGATGGATACCTTTGATGATGGTTAATGGTGCAATTAATCGTTGATCAAACATCATAAACTGTGTTGAGGGTGATTGGATATTGGGAGGGGTTAATTTAATTTTTAACATTCTTAGTTCATCTAAATAATTTAATAATTTAGTGTCTGAAGTACCAGCAGAAGCATTTAAAATGGCAGCATAAAAGGCATGAGGATAATGGGTTTTTAAATATGCCATTTGATAAGTGAGCGTAGCATAAGCAACAGAGTGAGACTTATTAAAACCATAATCGGCAAATTTTAGGATGTGATTATAAACACTTAATGCATGATCCGCTTTATAACCTTTGGCGACAGCACCTTCAACGAATGCCTGCTTTAAACTAAGCATTACTTCATTATCCTTTTTAGAAATGGCGCGGCGGAAATCATCGGCTTTGGCAAGTGAAAAACCCGCCATCGTTTGAGCAATCTGCATAATTTGTTCTTGATAAATAATAATGCCGAACGTAGGATTTAAAATTGGTTTCAGTTGTTGATCGAGATACGTAATTGGCTCCAAACCTTGCTTTCGTTTTGCGTAACTTTCGATATTATCCATCGGCCCAGGTCGATATAGGGCAATTAAACTCACCAAATCATTAAAACGATCCACTTGAATGGTTTTCATCGCTCGCTTCATCCCATCTGATTCAAGTTGGAATATGCCCATGTTTAGACCCATTCTTAAAAGGCCATATACTTGAGGATCTTCAAAGTTAATT
>JBEDEK010000118.1:0-23041 GCA_041175745.1 Bacillota bacterium
TGATTATTGAGATAAAACAATGAAAACCAAATGGATGACTCGAAACGCTTTGGTAGCAAGTATTTATGTGGTTTTAACCTTAACACCACCACTGAATACGCTAAGTTTTTATGCTGTGCAATTTCGGGTTTCCGAAGCATTACTTATCCTTGTATGGTTTCGTAAGGATTATGCAATTGGCATCTTAATTGGTACGTTTTTTGCAAACATATTTGGACCATTAGGTGCTGGTTTTGCATTAATGGATGCTGTGTTTGGTACGATAATTACGCTGTTTGCCTTGTGGATCATGACTAAAACTAAATCGCATCTAGTAGGTCTAATTGGACCAATCCTACTAAACGGGGCTTACTTGGCCATCTTCCTACCCTTTGCATTAGCTTTACCCTATAGTTTCGAACTCGTTGCCATCACAATGCTTACCGTTAGTCTTGGCGAAGCGGCAGTTTTATTTGGTCTAGGATTGCCATTGCATTTAATCATTGAAAAACAGCCCCATTTACTCAAATTAATAAGGTTTTAGGATTTATGGCATCACCCATCTCATTTAAAATACAACATCAATCCAAGGATTCTTTAGCAAGAACGGGTATGTTGAAGACCCATCATGGTGAGGTTAAGACACCAATGTTTATGCCGGTTGGCACGCTTGCTACCGTAAAAAGTTTATCACCTGAAGAAATAACTGAAATTGGTTCAGGGGTTATCTTAAGTAACACTTATCATCTCGCCCTAAGGCCTGGAACAGATATTATTCAATTAGCAGGTGGAATTCACCGCTTTATGCAGTATTCAGGACCGATTTTAACGGATTCTGGAGGTTTTCAAGTCTTTTCATTAGCCAAAAACCGTGTCATCACCGAAGAAGGGGTTACTTTTCGTAATCATTTAAATGGTGATTTGATGAGTCTAACACCTGAAATTGCCATTACAAAACAAAAAGAAATTGGTGCTGATATCATCATGGCGTTTGATGAATGTATTCCATTTCCCACAGATTATGCTTACGCCAAATTAAGTACGGAAAGAACCTTAAGATGGGCTGCACGTTGTATCGCCTCCCCTCGTGGTTCTCATCAAGCGTTATTTGGCATCGTCCAAGGTGGAGAGTTTGCTGACTTACGAGAATTTTCTGCCAAGGGAACAACGGCATTACCTTTTGATGGTTTTGCAATTGGTGGCACTTCCATTGGTGAACCAAAACCTGTTTTTTCAAGTATGTTAAATGCTGCCATTCCTCACTTACCTCTAGAAAAACCTAGATACGTCATGGGCATTGGTTCATTGGATTACATTTTGGAAGCCATCGGTCAGGGTGTGGATATGTTTGATTGTGTCTTACCCACTCGTTTAGCTAGACACGGCGCGTTGATGACAACACAAGGTCGCATCAATATTAAAGATGGTGAATATGAAAAGGACTTTTCACCGATTGATTCCAGTTGTGATTGCAGCACATGTAAGCGATATACCCGAGCTTATTTAAGACACCTTTTTCGCAGCGATGAACTATTAGGAAAACGATTGATGTCAATTCATAATTTGAGATTTTTAATAAAAATGGTTGAGGGTGCACGGTTAGCAATCGAAGAAGACCGTTTTCAAGATTATGCTCAAAAAGTTTTAGAATCTTATGGTGATGGTCGAGGTTTTTAATGGATATACGTCTCTTTGATTTTCATTTACCACCCGAATTAATTGCCCAATCACCTTCTGAGAAACGTGATCACAGTCGATTACTAGTCTATGACCGTCGAACAAAAACAATCGCGCATAAAACTTTTCATCAAATTGGTGAGTTTTTACGTCCAACAGACATGCTTGTTCGCAACAACACAAAAGTCATTCCTGCTAGATTGTTTGGCACTAAAACCTCTACAAAAGCTTCAGTCGAATTATTACTTTTGGATGATTTGGGTCAAGGAAAATATCGTTGTTTAGTCGGCAATGCTAAAGTTGTTAAAGTTGGCACGGAGTTAAGTTTTGGTAATGGTGAATTAAAAGCCACTTGCTTAATCGTTGAACCTGATGGTAGTCGTGTTTTCCAATTTCATTTTCAAGGAATCTTTTTAGAGGTGCTTTCTCATTTAGGTACCGTACCGCTTCCCCCTTACATCAAACAACAATTGCAGGATCCCGATCGTTATCAAACAGTTTATGCAACCGTTCCGGGATCTGCTGCTGCACCGACTGCTGGTTTTCATTTTACGGAAAGCTTAATTCAAGATTTAATTAAAAAAGATATAAATTTTATTGATGTTACCCTTCAAATTGGATTAGGAACCTTTAAACCTATTAAAGTAGACAAAACCGAAGATCATATCATGCACGAAGAGCGATATGAAATTAGTGAAAAAGCCTCGGAAACTTTAAATTTGGCAAAAGCAAAATCTCAAAGACTCATTGCGGTTGGTACGACTGCTACACGCACATTAGAAGCAAATTGGCAAAAATATGGCAAATTTCAAGCAGAAAAAGCCAAAACGAACATCTTTATTACCCCTGGTTTTACTTTTAAGACGATTGATGGGTTAATTACCAACTTCCACCTTCCTAAATCCACTCTGGTCATGATGGTTTCGGCATTAATAGGTCGAGAAGAACTATTGAGAGTGTACCAAGTAGCCATCCAGCAAAAATACCGCTTTTTTAGTTTCGGCGATGCGATGTTAATTCTTTAAAAAAATCCATAGGAAAAAAGTATTGACACATCCGATAACCAAGCGTAAAATCATTTTTGTGTCTTGGCGTTGAAGTGCGAGGTTGCTGACACACCCACAGGCGTTGTCATGAATGGGTGTCAGGGAATTCGCATGGAGCTTAAGAAATACACTGTGAAGATTCATCAAAAGGAGGAAAGAATTCATGGCTAAATCAAAGAAGATTCGCGTCCGTCTGAAAGCTTATGAACACAAGATGTTAGATCTTAGTGTACAAAAGTTAGTCGCAGCGGTTCGCAAAACTGGAGCAACTGTTGTTGGTCCAATCCCGTTACCAACGGAAAAAGAAGTGTACACCGTTTTACGAGCGGTTCACAAATATAAGGATGCTCGTGAACAATTTGAAATTCGCACGCACAAGCGCTTGATTGATATCACTGATCACAACAAGGCAACTGTCGACACGTTACGTCAATTGGACTTACCAAATGGTGTTGACATCGACATTAAGCTTTAAGATAGGAGGCCAACATGAAAGCATTATTCGGAAGAAAAATGGGTATGACCCAAGTGTTTGCTGAAGATGGCACGACCTATCCAGTTACGGTTATTGAAGTATTACCGAACACCATCACTGCAATCAAGAATAAAGAAAAAGATGGATATGTATCTGTCCAAATCGGATATTTAGACGCTGTTGAAAAGCGTTTAAATAAACCATCAATTGGCGTTTACAAAAAAGTAAATGTTACACCTAAGCAACAATTAGCTGAATTATTAATCTCAGACGTTGCCAATTTAAAGGTTGGTGACAATCTTGATGTAACCCAATTCAAGAATGGTGATGTTGTTGATGTTATCGGCACATCTAAGGGTAAAGGATTCTCTGGTACCGTTAAACGTTACCACCACACAATCTCACCTAAATCACACGGGGCTTCATGGCCTCACCGTGGTGCAGGTTCGATGGCAACGGTTGGTCGTACGAATAACCGTATTCACCCAGGAAAAACGATGGCCGGTCATCATGGTAAAAAACAAGCAACCATTTTGAACTTACTTGTTGTAGGTGTTGATAAGGCAAAGAATGCCTTACTTGTTCGCGGCGGAATTCCAGGACCTAACTTAGGTTATGTGATGATTCGCACTGCGATTAAAACTCAATTAGGTCAACCACTCGTTGCAAAACCCTTGATTAACCGTCAAGCGGTTACCAAGTAAAGGAGGCACAAGTATATGGCAAAGAAAAAAGATCAAAACTTAACCATCGACGTGCTTTCATTGGCAGGAAGCAAAGTTACGGATCTCACTTTAAATGGTGAAGTATTCTCGATTGCTCCTCACACGCAAACGATGTTTGATGCAATGCAAGTTGCACTCGCGAATGCTCGTCAAAGTAATGCAAAAACCAAAACCAAGAGTGAAGTTGCTGGTTCTGGTATTAAACCTTGGAAACAAAAAGGTACAGGCCGCGCTCGTGCTGGTATGAAACGTTCTCCAGTTTGGGTTGGTGGTGGGATTACCTTCGGTCCAACAGGAAAAGAAAATCACTCCATCGGTCAAAACAAAAAGCAATATCGCCTAGCCTTCCGTTCTGCACTTTCTGAAAAATTTTTAGAAAAGAAATTATTGGTCGTCGAAGATCTTGCATTCAAAAATGCAAAAACTAAAAATGCTTTAGATGCAATGAAAGCTTTAAAAGTTGCTGGTAAGGTCTTATTAGTGGGCGAAACATCCAATGAAAATGTTGCATTAGCAGTGAGAAATTTATCCAAAGTAAATTACGTCACACGTCAACAACTTTCCGCTGTAGATGTGATGAATGCTGATTTTGTGGTTATTGCAAAACCTGCAGTGACTAAGATTGAGGAGGTACTTCAATAATGGCACGCACTAAAAAAGTTGCTGCTGAAGCAACAGAAGCGAAAGTCGTAGAAACAACTCCAGTTGTTGAAACGAAGCCAGCAAAAAAAGCTGCACCAAAAGCTAAAGCAACTGAGAAAGTTGAAAAAGTAAAAGCCGTTAAAACTGAAAAGGTTGATAAACCTGTAACAGTCACTACGAAAGCAACTTTATCTAGTTTTTCAGCAATCATTCGTCCACTCATCACTGAAAAGTCGATGAAGGGTATTGAAAAACAACAAAAAGTAACTGTTGAAGTCGATGGCCGTGCTAATAAGACACAAGTCAAATTAGCATTTGAAGCCACTTATAAAGTTAAGGTCAAGAAAGTGAACATCGTCAACGTTCGCCCAAAATATACACGCCGTGGTCAATATCCTGGAACCATTTCTGGTTTCAAAAAAGCCATTGTCACTTTAGTCAGTGGCCAAGGCTTGGATTTATTCAAGGAATAGGGAGGTAAATACACATGGCTATTCGTTCTTATCGTCCTTATACGCCTTCACGTCGTGAAATGACAAACACGACTTTTGAAGAAATTACCACACGCACTCCATTAAAGAGTCTTTTAACCAAAAAGATGAATACTGGTGGTCGCAACAACCAAGGTGTCATTACCACTCGCCATATTGGTGGTGGTAACAAACGTCGCTATCGTCTTATCGATTTCCGTCGTAATAAAGATGGAGTCGTTGGTACGATTGCTACGATTGAATACGATCCATTCCGCAATGCTTATATTTCATTGGTTAATTACGCTGATGGCGAAAAACGCTACATCTTATCACCAAAAGAATTACCGGTTGGAAGCAAAATTATTTCTGGTGAACAAGTCGATATTAAAACTGGTAATGCAATGCCTTTAGCAAAAATTCCTGAAGGTACCTTTGTTCATAATGTTGAACTCACTCCTGGACGCGGCGGTCAAATGGCGCGCGCTGCAGGAAGCTCGGTACAAATTTTAGGTCAAGAAGGTAAATACGTCACCTTACGTTTAACCAGTGGTGAAGTTCGTAAAGTGCTTGGCACTTGCCGCGCTACTGTTGGTGTCGTTGGTAACGAAGAATACAACTTGATTAACTTTGGTAAAGCAGGTAAATCACGTTGGTTAAATATACGTCCGGCTGTCGCTGGTTCGCGTATGAACCCAACCGATCACCCTCATGGTGGTGGTAGTGGTAAGACGCCAATCGGTCGCGATGCACCAAGAACCCCTTGGGGCAAACGGTCTCAAGGTGTGAAGACGCGTAAACTCAAAAAAGCATCTTCCAGATTGATTATCCGTCGCATTAACGATAAATAAAGGGAGGCAACATCATGTCACGAAGCATTAAAAAAGGTCCATTCTATGATGAATTCTTGATGAAACGAATCAAGAAATTAAATCTTGCCAAGAAAAAAGAAATCATCAAGACTTGGTCACGTCGTTCCACGATTATGCCAGAATTTATCGAACATACCTTTGCAGTTTATAACGGCAAAGAACATATCACGGTTTACGTAACCGAAGATATGGTCGGTCATAAATTAGGTGAATTTTCACCAACACGCAACTTTAAAGGTCACACAGGTCATACCGCAGAAGACAAAGCCGCTTCAACGGGTGGTGCTGCTCCTGCCGCTGCTCCTGCCGCAGGTGCAAAACCTGCCGCTGCAGCTCCAGCTGCTGGTGCTAAACCCGCTGCCGCTGCTCCAGCTGCTGCCGCTCCTGCTGCTCCTGCAAAACCTGCAGCGAAGCCTGCTGGTAAATAGGAGGTAATGCATGAAACAAGATTTTGCAAAAGCGATTGCCTATAACGTTAAGGTCACCCCACGTAAAGCAAAACTCGTGGTTGATCTCGTTCGTGGCAAATCCGTTTCCGAAGCGCTAGCGATCCTCGCTAACGTAAATCGTAAAGCAAGTTCAGATGTGATTAAAATCATTAAATCTGCTTCTAGCAATGCGGTTAAAAATCACCAAATGACTGAAGCCAATTTAGTGGTTGCTGAAATCGCTGCTAACGAAGGTAAACGCGATAAGCGCTTTATGCCACGGGCAAAAGGATCGGCCTCAAGCATCATTAAGCGCAAGACCAACTTATTCTGCGTCGTCAAAGAAAGAGCAGGTATGTAAAGGTTATGGGTCACAAAATTAATCCAGTCGGTTTCCGCGTCGGCGTTGGCCGAGGATGGAATTCAAGATGGTATGCCAATAAGAAAGATTTTTCAACCTTTCTTTTAGAAGATGTCGCCATTCGTCGATATCTCGATAAAGAATTGAAAGAAGCACTTATTTCTCATATCGATATCGAAAGACAAAAAACAGACAAAGGCACTAACGTTACCGTTATTTCACATGTGGCGCGTCCAGGTGTGGTGATTGGACAAGACGGTGCAAATGTTAATCGTTTAACCAAGCACTTACAAAAAATCGTAAAATCTGGCAACTTCAAACTTGATGTTGTAGAAGTAAAAGCTCCAGACTTAGACGCTAGACTTGTTGCCTTAAGTATCGCCAAAGAATTAGAACAACGTGCTTCTTTTAGAACAGCACAGAAGAAGGCGATTCAACGTGTTAAAAAAGCTGGTGCAAAAGGTGTTAAAACCTTGGTTACTGGTCGCTTAGGTGGTGCGGAAATTGCCCGTGGTGAAGGTTATCACGAAGGTATCATCCCCTTACACACATTACGTTCTGATATTGATTTTGCAAAAGTTGAAGCCCACACGACCTATGGTCGATTAGGTGTCAAAGTATGGATTTGCCGTGGCGATTATGACACCACTGCTCAAGCGAATAACGGTCAAGAAAAAGAATTGATCGATGAACCAGAAGCAGTGAATCCTGCAGAAGGAGAATAAACGATGTTACAACCAAAACGTGTTAAATACCGTCGTCCACACTCCCTCCGATGGGAAGGTTTATCAAAAGCTGGTAACACCGTTGCTTTTGGTGACTATGGATTGCAAGCAACTGAAGGAAATTATGTTTCTGATCGACAAATCGAAGCGGCACGTGTTGTCTTAAATAACTTCACAAAACGTACTGGTAAGGTTTGGATTCGGATATTCCCACACATGGCGAAAACCAAAAAGCCAGCTGAAGTGCGAATGGGTTCCGGTAAAGGTGCTCCAGAATTCTGGGTTGCTGTTGTTAAAAAGAATCGTGTGATGTTTGAAATTGGTGGCGTCGATGCCAAAGAAGCACAAGAAGCATTACGTTTAGCTGGTTATAAATTACCAGTGAAAACCAAAGTCATTAAAAAAGAAGGAGGTAAATAATTGTGTTATCGCTTAAAGATATCCGTGACATGAAAACGGAAGAACTCAATGCAAAAATTTACACTCTCAAGGAAGAACTCTTTAATCTACGTCGTCAACAAGCGGTTGGCCAACTGAAGAATGGCAAAAACTTAACTAGCATTCGCAAGGATATCGCTCGTATTTATACAGTGATCCGCGAACGCGAATTAGGTCTTAAATAAGGAGGCAACCACTTATGGAACGTGGCAATCGCCGACAATTTACTGGAACTGTGGTCACCAACAAGAACGATAAAACAATCGCTGTTTTAATCGTCAGTAAAAAACCACATCCTAAATATCAAAAACTTGTCACCATCTCGAAAAAATTCTTTGCTCATGATGAAAAGAATGAAGCAAAAATTGGCGATACGGTGACAATTGTAGAAACTAGACCCTTATCAAGAACCAAACGTTTCCGCTTGGTTTCCATTGATAAACGCGGCTTTCAAAAAGTTGAATTGAAGGAGGATGTAACCAATGGTTCAAAAGGAAACTAATTTAGTCGTTGCCGACAACTCCGGCGCTAAATCGGTTAGAATTTTCCAATTATTTGGTGGATCTTTCCGTGGTACTTCAAGTATTGGTGACATCGTCATGTGCGCTGTTAAAGTTGCAATTGTCGATGGCAAAGTTAAAAAAGGTGACATCGTCAAAGGCGTCATCGTTCGCACCAAGAAAGCGATTCATCGTCCTGATGGAACCTCCATTTCTTTTGATGATAACGCGATCGTTTTAATCAATGATGATGGCACACCAAAAGGTACTCGTGTCTTTGGACCGGTTGCTAGAGAATTACGTGATTTAGGTGAAGGATTTATGAAAATTATTTCCTTAGCACCGGAAGTCTTATAAGGAGTAATGATATGGCAACCCAATTAAAAAAAGGTGACAAAGTCATCATTATCGCTGGAAAAGATAAAGGCAAGACAGGAGCAATTCAAAAGATCGATCGCGATAACCATCGCGTCGTTGTCGAAGGTATTAATGTTCGCAAGAAACATCAAAAGCCAAAGCAAAACAATCCTGAAGGTGCCATTCTTGATATCTATGCACCGATACACTTATCCAATGTTGCATTAATCGATCCAAAATCTAAGAAAGCAACACGATTCAAAGTCAGCGTTGTCAAAGATAAAAAAGTTCGTCTCGCGGTTAAATCCGGCGCGACGATTGAATAAGGAGGGGCATTAACATGGCAGAAGAAAAGAAAGTTAAACCCGCCACGGAAACCCCAGAAGCGGATGCAGCAAAAAAAGTTCGTAAACCAAAACTAACCGCGGAAGCAACAACTGAAAAACCGGTTGAAGCAACACCAGTTAAAGCGGCAGAACCTAAAGCTGTTGCAGCAAAACCAGAAATTAAAAAAGAAACTGCAACCAAAGAAGCAATGGTGAAAACCAAAACTCAACCTGCAGTCAAATTGACATCTCGTTTACAAACTAAGTATGTTAAAGAAATTCGTCCTTCCCTTTTTAAATCTTTGAAATTGGGTTCCATTATGGAAGTTCCAAAGGTGGAAAAAATTGTTGTTAACGTTGGTGTTGGTGACGCCACTGGAAATTCTAAATTATTAGAAGAATCGGTGAAAGAATTGACAGATATTACCGGTCAAAAACCCGTCATTACCAAATCAAAAAAATCAATTGCAACCTTTAAACTTAGAGAAAATCAAGCGATTGGTACTAAAGTCACATTACGCGGTGTCAAAATGTATCAATTCTTAGATAAGCTCGTTTCGGTTGCTCTTCCACGTGTTCGTGACTTTCGTGGCGTTTCTCGAAATAGTTTTGATGGTCGCGGCAATTATACATTAGGAATTAAAGAACAATTAATTTTCCCTGAAATTAATTTTGATCGCGTCAATAAGATTCGTGGGATGGACATCGTCATTGTCACCACGGCACAAAATGATGAGCAAGCCTATGCTTTATTACTAGCATTAGGTATGCCATTCAACCGGTAAGGAGCATTATGGCAAAAACTTCGACAAAATTACGTCAATTAAGAAAACCTAAGTTTGCTGTTAGAGCTTATACGCGTTGCCAACGATGCGGTCGTCCACGCGCTGTTCTTCAAAAGTTTAAAGTCTGCCGGATTTGTCTCCGGGAACTCGCCCACCGAGGTGAAATTCCAGGGATGAAAAAGGCAAGTTGGTAAGGAGGAAAAAAGTTATGTCATTTACCGATCCAATTGCCGACATGCTCACCAGAATTCGTAACGCTAACTTATTAAAACAAGAAGCGGTGACGATGCCAAGTAGCGGATTAAAAGTTCGCTTAGCTGCAATTTTAAAAGATGAAGGTTTTATCAATGGTTTTGAAGTCATTGGTGATGCTAAAAAGCAAATCGTCATCTCACTTAAATACGCCAATGGCGGAAGTATTCGTGTTATCAATGGTATTCGCCGTATCTCAAAACCTGGGTTACGCGTGACTGCTCCAGTTGATAAATTGCCACGCGTTATTCGTGGTTTGGGTGTGGCAATTATTTCCACTTCCCAAGGCATCATGACTGATGCTAAAGCAAGAGAAAAAGGCTTGGGCGGCGAAGTGCTAGCCTATGTTTGGTAGGAGGATAACGTATGTCACGAGTTGGTAATAAACCGATTAATCTTCCTGCAAACGTTAAGGTTGCAATCAAAGATCTTACCGTTAATTTCGAAGGTCCTAAAGGTAAATTAACTCTAACCTTACCTAAAGGTTTTAGTTTAAAACAAGAAGGGACAACCCTTCTTCTTGTCCGTCCCAATGATACTGATGAAGTTAAAAAAATCCATGGTACAAATCGTGCATTGCTTGCTAATGCAGTGACGGGTGTCTCTGTTGGATTTAAAGAAGAACTCGATTTAGTGGGGATTGGTTTCCGCGCTGCGATGAAAGGTGCCAATTTAGAAATGTCGATTGGTTTCTCTCATCCTGTTGTCGTCACACCTTTACCAGGCGTCAAAGTTACCATTAATGAAAACACCAAATTATCAATTGAAGGTGTCGATAAACAAGCAGTCGGTGAAACCGCTGCAACGATTCGTATGCAACGTCCACCTGAACCTTATCAAGGCAAAGGGATTCGTTATAGAGGCGAAAGAATTATCCGCAAAGAAGGTAAGCGTGCTGCTGCGGCTGCTGCTCCTGCTGGCGGCGCCAAGAAATAGGAGGATGGCACATGATTAACAAACCATCAAAAAATTCGCAACGGCAATTACGCCATGCCCGAATTCGTAAAACTCTTTCTGGAACAACCGCACGTCCTCGTTTATCTGTTTATCGTTCCAATACTGGCATCTATGCTCAAGTGATTGACGATAGCAAAGGCATTACGCTTGTTGCCTCATCCTCCAAAGTTTTAAAAATTGGCAAAACATTAGATGCGGCAAAACAAGTTGGATCTGATGTTGCTAAGAAAGCTTTAGCCAAAGGCATCAAAGCAGTTGTTTTTGATCGCTCTGGTTACCTCTATCATGGTCGCATCAAGGCGTTAGCCGATGCAGCACGTGAAGCGGGCTTACAATTCTAAGGAGAACCCAATGGAAAAAACAGGCATCAAAACTGAAATCAAACCTACAGTGAAAACTGAAGTAAAAGCTGTCACACCTGCAACGAATGCTCCACAAGGTAATCGTACTGCTAACCCAAATGATCGTGGCGGCCCTCGTCGCGACAATCGTGGACCTCGTCGTCCTCGTCGGGATAATGAACCAAAGGAATTTGAAGAAAGAACCGTTGCGATTAAACGTGTTACCAAAGTCGTTAAAGGTGGTAAACACATGCGCTTTACTGCACTGGTTGTTGTTGGTAATGGTAAAGGAAAATACGGTTTTGCCCATGGTAAAGCTGGTGAAGTTCCTGATGCCATTAAGAAAGCTTTAGAAGCTGCTCGAAAAAATACAAGCACCATTCAATTTGTTCGCGCTGGCACCATCAACCATGAAGTTCAAGGTCAATGGGGCGCAACCAATGTGTTTTTAAAGCCAGCACCAGACGGTACTGGGATTATTGCCGGTGGACCTGTTCGGGCAATTTTAGAATTAGCGGGATGCAAAAACGTTTACTCAAAGGTCTATGGTTCACGTGCTGCGATTAATATCGTTCGTGCAACTCATGATGCTTTAAGTCAACTCAAATCAAAGAAAGAATATCTTGCTTTAAGAGGCAAGCTCTAGGAGGTTATCTGCCATGGCTTTACATCAATTAAAAGCAAATCAAGGTGCCCGAAAACTTCGTACCCGTGTTGGTCGTGGTATCGGTTCTGGTTTAGGAAAAACTTCCGGTCGTGGGATTCTTGGTCAAGGTTCGCGTTCTGGTGGCTCTGTCCGTCCAGGATTTGAAGGTGGTCAAAACCCAATTTACCGACGTATTCCTAAAAGAGGTTTTAAGAACTATACAACGCTTCGTTATGGCGTCGTCAATGTTGGTGATTTAAGCCAATTCAAAGATGGCAGTGAAGTTAACCCAACGATCCTTATCGAAAAAGGTTTAATCAAAAGCAAAGCCAGGGGTGTTAAAATTTTAGGCACTGGTAAATTAGACAAAAAATTAAAAGTGGTTGCGCACCATTTTTCACAAACCGCTTTAAAAGCAATTACAGAAGCTGGCGGTACCACTGAGGTTATTAAATAATGAAAAAAATTGCTGCCATCTTTACAAACAAAGAAATCGTCAATCGCATTTTTTTCGTGGTGATGATTTTATTCGTGTTTCGAATTGGTGCTGCAATTACCGTTCCTGGGGTCACGGTTCAAGATGTTGATTTCCAAACGAACAATGCTTTATCGCTATTGAATTTATTAGGTGGAGGCGCTCTACAAAGCTTCTCGGTTTTTGCTTTAGGTGTCTCGCCTTATATCACCAGTAGCATTATCGTCCAACTTTTAGGGATGGATGTTTTACCAGCTCTAACGGAATTAAGTAAGCAAGGTCAATCTGGCCGAAAGAAAATGGAAATGACCACGCGTTATTTAACCCTTTTACTTGGTGCGGTTCAAGCATATGGCATCGTTAGAACAATGGAAACATCTAGTTTTATCACTTTAAATGACACTTCATTTTGGAGTTATGCTTACATCGTCACGGTCCTAATGGCCGGTGGGATGCTTGTGATGTGGTTGGGTGATCAAATCACTTCCAAAGGTATTGGTAACGGTATCTCGATGATTATTTTTGCTGGTATCGTTCGTAGTTTACCATTACAAATTGAAGGTGCTTACAACAACTGGGTATTGTTAACGTTAGGATTAGATGTCACTGTTTTATTACAAGGCATTTTCCAATTTGCCATTTATGTTCTTTCCTTTATTTTAATCATTGCGTTTGTCACCTTTATTGAATCTAGCAAACGTAAAATTCCAGTTCAAAATGCTGGTAAATCAGGATCTGCACAATATGCAAAA
Organism: Bacillota bacterium; assembly: GCA_041175745.1. Classification (GTDB taxonomy): domain Bacteria; phylum Bacillota_I; class Bacilli_A; order RFN20; family CAG-826; genus UBA970. The sequence goes on from JBEDEK010000118.1 coordinate 13,230, forward strand.
GCAAGTTTCTTACCGATGAAAATTAACTCTGCTGGTGTAATTCCTGTCATCTTTGCTTCGTCTATTATGCTTGCGCCAAGTGTCATTGTTAGTTTCATCACCGGTGCAAACCCTAATGCAGAATGGCTCAAGATATTTGATTCATCTGCAACGGTAACGATGCCTTGGTTTAATGATCAAACCTTCCAATTCCCATGGGGATTGGTGATTTATTTATTCTTAACTGTTGTCTTCACTTTCTTCTATTCAAACTTACAAATTAACCCGCAACGTCTCGCTGAAAATTTTCAACAAAATGGTTCATATATTCCTGGCATTCGACCTGGTGTTGAAACGGAGCGTTATGTCACCAAAGTTTTAAACCGCATTACGGTGCTGGGCGCAACTTCTTTAGCGTTTATCGCCGCGCTGCCGATTGTGCTTGTGCTTTTAAATATTGTTCCTGATCAATCCTTAGCTTTGGGTGGTACTGGATTAATCATCGTTGTTGGTGTGGCATTAGAAGTCAATAACCAAATCGATGGATTGCTTGCCGGTAAGTCATACGAAGAAGTTTTAGCATCAGGTGGAAGAAATCAAAATGATTAATACCATTTTATTAGGACCACCAGGGGCAGGAAAAGGTTCCGTTGCAAAATTAATTGCAGACCATTACAACATACCACATATCTCCACCGGTGATATGTTTCGCGAAGCAATTGCCCAAGGCACGGCAGTAGGAAAACTTGCAGCCACCTTTATTAACGCTGGTAAATTAGTTCCTGATGATGTCACGATTGCGTTAGTTAAAGAACGCATTCAAGCTCCTGATTGCAAAAAGGGATTTATGTTCGATGGATTTCCTCGAACGCTTCCTCAAGCCGAAGCCTTACAAACCTTATTGATGTCAATCAAACGACCCATTAACACTGTGATGGAATTTGATTGTGAACGAAATGAATTGATTCGTCGAATTACGGGTCGACGTGTTTGCAAAGTATGTGGCACGCCTTACCATGTGGATACGATGAAACCGAAAGTTGAAGGGATCTGTGATCGCGATGGTGGTCCACTCATTCAACGTAAGGACGACAACCTCGAAGCCTTGACCGTGCGGTTAAAGGCCTATGAGGAACAAACTTTTCCATTAATCGGCTTTTATAAAGCCAAAGGGTTATTAACCCGATTTGATGGCGCGAAGCAAACGAAGGATTTATTCCAAGACGTCAAGAAATTTCTTGACCGGTTGGCATGATCATCGTTAAATCTCCGCGAGAAGTCACCATGATGCGTGAAGCTGGACGCATGGTGGCTAAGACGTTACGGCATCTTGAAAGTCTCGTTAAAGTTGGTGTGACAACCCAACAGCTAAATGACGAAGCAGAAAAGATGATTGTCAGCTTCGGAGCCAAAGCCTCTTTCAAAGGATATGGCGGCTATCCAGCGAGTATTTGTACCTCTGTCAACGATACGCTGATTCATGGTATTCCTTCTAAAAAAGAAGTACTGAAGAACGGCGACATCATCAAAATTGACATCGGTATTCAATACAATGGATACCATGCGGATGCAGCAAGAACGTATTGGGTTGGGAATGTAGACACCTCAATAAAAAAACTTGTTGAAGTCACCACCGCGAGTTTCTTTGAAGCGTTCAAAGTGATTCGTCCAGGTGTGTATGTCGGTGATCTCTCGCATACGATTCAAACGTATGTGGAAAAACACGGATATAGCTTACCTGAGGATTACACTGGACATGGAGTCGGACAAAACCTCCATGAGGACCCGCAGATTCCTAACTTCGGGCGGCCTAAAACAGGGCCGATACTTAAAGCAGGTATGACGCTTGCCATTGAACCGATGGTCAACCTTGGTAAAAAAGATACCAAAGTGCTCGCGGATGAATGGACCGTCAAAACAAAAGATGGCAGATGGTGCGCTCATTATGAGAACACGATTGTCGTCACACCAACGGGTGCAGAAATACTCACCCTAGAAGATCAAGGAGGATAGACAGCATGAGTAAAGAAGATGTCATCTCCCTCGAGGCTACCGTCCTCGAAACCTTACCGAACACATCGTTCAAGGTTAAATTAGAAAACGGTTCAGTGATTCTGGCTCACGTTTCTGGTAAAATCCGTATGCACTACATTCGCATTTTACCAGGCGATAAAGTCACGGTTGAAATGTCCCCGTATGACCTAACACGCGGCCGCATCACCTATCGTCACAAATAGTGACAAGGAGAAACTATGAAAGTAAGACCATCCGTTAAGCCGATTTGCGACAAATGTAAAGTCATCAAGCGTCATGGACGCGTGATGGTGCTTTGCGAAAACCCAAAGCATAAACAACGCCAAGGATAAGGAGCACATATGGCACGTATTGTAGGTGTAGATATTCCAAATGAAAAGCGCGTCGTGATTTCGCTGATGTATATTTTTGGCATCGGTAAACCACTCTCGCAAAAGATTTTGAAAGATGCAAAAGTTGATGAAAGCGTTCGGGTAAAAGATTTAACCGAAGATCAACTTGTTGCCATTCGTACGCAAGTAGCTAAGTATAAAGTTGAAGGGGATTTACGTCGTGAAATCTCACTTAACATTAAACGGTTACAAGAAATTGGTACATATCGCGGTTCCCGTCATCGTAAAGGCATGCCCGTTCGTGGACAACGTACCCGTACGAATGCCCGTACACGCAAAGGACCAAGAAAGACCATTGCTAATAAGAAAGAAGCCGTACAAGGTTAAAGGAGAACTGACATGGCCAACGAAAACAAAAAGCCAACTGCGCCTGCAGCTGCCACCAGTGCAACTGGTGCCCCTGCCAAAGCGCCTAGAAAAAAGAAAGTTAAGCGTGCATTTACAAAGGCAATTGCCCATATTCATGCCACATTTAACAACACTATTGTGACCATCACGGATGAACAAGGCAATGCAATTGCCTGGAGTTCTGCTGGTGCGTTAGGTTATAAGGGTGCAAGAAAAGCGACACCCTTTGCTGCACAAGTTGCTGGTGAAGCCTGTGCGAAAGCTGCATTAGAACAAGGGATTAAACAAGTGGATGTGAATGTTAAAGGTCCAGGTCCTGGTCGTGAATCTGCTGTGCGTTCACTCGCTGCTGCTGGTTTACAAATCACGATGCTGACCGACACAACACCAGTTCCACATAACGGTTGCCGTCCACCTAAACGCCCACGCGGCTAAGCTGACTTGATCATTGGAGGATCACAAACATATGGCAAATATTGCACGTCCATTCGAAAAACCACGCTTTACAAAAAAATTATTTGATTCAACCCATCATTATGGTCGCTTCGTTTTAGAACCATTAGAAAGAGGATTTGGATTAACACTCGGTAACGCATTGCGCCGCGTTTTACTCGCTTCTTTACCAGGTGCATCGGTGTACGCAATTGAAATTGAAGGTGCTCGTCATGAGTTTTCTTCACTCGAAGGCGTTCTTGAAGATGTCACCGCGATTGTTTTAAACCTTAAGAACTTAGTGCTAAAGATTGATGCCGAAGGCACTGATTCAAAAACATTAGAACTTGACATTAAAGGTGAAAAGACGGTTACTGCAGGTGATTTAATTCTTCCAGGTGGTGTTCAAGTGGTGAATCCTGAATTGGTCATCGCGCATGTCACCTCTAAAGGAGCCTTAAAGGGAAAATTCTACGTACGTAATGGTCGTGGTTATGTCACCTCTGAAGGTAACAAAGCAAACCGTTACAATACGCGCTTAGGTCTAATTGCAACGGATTCAAATTATTCTCCAGTTAGCAAAGTTTCCTATACCGTGGATCCTACCCGTGTCGGTAACGATGCTCGTTATGACAAATTAACCTTAGAAATTTGGACCAATGGTTCTTTAACCCCACAAGCGGCTTTAACCTTTGCAACCCAAATTTTAATGGCTCATTTCCAAGGTTTCTTAGAATTAGAAGACACCACAACCGATGTCAATATTATGAAAGAACCGACACTTGAACCAGAAGACAAGTTCTCAAATATGACAATTGTGGACTTAGATTTATCGGTGCGTTCCTATAACTGCTTACGCCGCGCTGGTATTGAAACCGTTTATGAATTAACACAAAAGTCAGAAGAAGAAATGATGAAAGTACGCAACCTCGGTAAGAAATCCTTGAAAGAAGTGAAAGAAAAGCTTCTCGCTCACGGATTAAAATTCCGGGATGCAGAATAAGGAGTAACCTATGCCAACCCAAGGTAGAGATAATGTACATGGTAAGGGTGGGATGCGATTTAAGGCCCCTTTTACCACAAGTAAATATGACAACCAATTACGGAATTTAGTATCCACCTTAATTACTGACGAAAAAGTCATCGTCACCGGCCAAATGGCCCAAGGGCTTGTCACGCTTGCAGATCGTTTGATCACGTATGCTAAAAAAGGTGATTTACATCATCGTCGTTTAGCCGCAAGTGTGGTTCGCAAATATATTGCTGATGAAGCCAATGGTGTGCTCGCATTAAATAAACTTTTCTCTGAATTAGGTCCGCGTTATGCAACCCGAAAAGGTGGTTATACTCGTAGACTAAAAATGGCTCCAAGACTTGGTGATAACGCCAAACGTGTCTTGGTGGAATTCGTTAAGTAAGAATCGAAACCTTGGGCAACCAAGGTTTTTTTATCATGATTAAACATTGGATATTCGACTTAGATGGTACCCTACTTGATACTGCCCCTGATCTTGCTCGTGCAATTCAGGATACCCTTTTAGCTTTTAAACTTCCTTCAGTTACATTAGAAGAAACGAAAACGTTTATTGGTGGTGGCGCTAGACAATTTGTTAAAGCTGCTTTAAAAGGCAAAGGTGATGATTCAGTATTTTTTGAAAAATTTTACGCTGCTTATATGGTGCGTTATGAAGCGTATCAATTGGCAAACGCACGAATCTATCCCGGTGTAAAAGATGTTCTAGCGCATATTCAAAAACAAAAGATTCATGCTTATGTTTTCTCAAATAAACCGCATCATTTAACTGTCCAACTCATTCAGCATGTCTTTCCAAATATGTTTAAAGGTGTTCATGGTCACATGCCAGAAACATTACCTAAACCTGATCGAACGATGTTTGATCAATTTGCCAAGATTCACAAGATTAATTTAAATGAAGCAGTAATGATTGGTGATGCACCACCTGATATTTTGTTTGGCAAAAAACTGGGTATTCCGACTATCGCTTTGAGTTATGGATACACCGATATCAAGGTTTTAAAAGACCATCAACCTGACATCTTAATCTCATCAGCTTTTGAGATTATTCCTTCGATCCAAGCATTAGAAAAAAGAAGTTTGAAATAAGAGGATATGAACGATCGGATTTAACCCGATCGTTTTATTTGGATTTTAAAGATTCAATGAGTTTCATTTTTTCTTCTTGGGTAACAAATAATTTTTGGTTCATCACTTGATACTGTTTTCGACGGATCACATTCAATATTTCTCGATAGAGAATAAGACTTGCTTCTAAGGAAAAACGAATATCATTTGGGAAGAATTCATTCCATGTCTGTGCCTCTTGATAATTGGCTTCTGCTATTTTAGCAATGTCTTCCCAAAGGTTGATAAAAGCAGGATTAATGGTTTGAGCTTTTAAATCGCTGATTGAATAGTTATGTTTTTTCATTAAAAAACTTGGTAAATATATACGATCACGACGATAATCCTCTCCGACATCACGAAGAATATTGGTCAATTGGAAGGCTCGACCTAATGAGACGGCGAACGGAGTTAAATCTTTTTTAGAATGTGGCGCTAACATAGGTAATAACATCTTACCAACGCTACTTGCAACTAAGTCGGCATATTTAAGCAATTGTTCCAAAGTTTCAATTCGCACGGAATGGGCGTCAAATTCTTGTCCCTCAATCATTTCATAAAATGGAGCAAAATAACGTTCCTCAGGATAGAATCGGTCTCGCGTATCTGCAAGGGCTCGCCAACGGAAACCTTTTTTTTGGTAACCTTTTACAAAGTCATCTAATTCACTTTTATACGTTTGTAATGCTTTGAGATCATGATGCTCATCAATGAGGTCATCGACATAACGGCAAAATGCATAAACTGCAAAGATACCTTGACGGCGATGTTGGTCTTGAATATTAGAAAAAGCTCGATAAAAAGTAGCAGAATGTTTTTTGATCACTTGTTCGCATCGCCAATGGGCGAATTGTAATCGCAGTCCCATTTATTGAATCTCTTTCATCATGGTATCAACCGCTATTTTAGCTGACTTCATCACAATCGGAATACCTGCACCTGGATGGGTACTCGTACCTGCAAAATATAATTGTTTTACTTTTAAGGCCTTTACTTGAGGACGGAAGAAATTACTTTGGAATAAGATCGGTTTAAATCCAAACGTTGCAGCATATTGTAAATTAAATTGTGTTTCCCAATCTTTTGGTGACATCATTCGCTCGACTTCGATGGATTGATCAAATTGTTCAAAACCGGGAATGGTTTTGATACGTGCCACCATTTTATCTCTAAAACTCTTTTTCATCTTTTCGTCCCATGAAAATTTATCTTGCTCACGATTGGGTACAGGCACGAGAACATAGATAATTTCTTTACCTTCTGGCGCAAGTGTATGATCAATTTGGGTCGGGGAATATATGTAAAAGGATGGATCTTCAGGAAGCGTTGGTTCAAAAAGTTCATCAATATTCTTTTTGAAATCCTTTGAATAGCGTATTTGATGAACGGTGGTATTGATTTTTTTATTTAAACCGAAGTACATGATAAAACTGCTCGATGAATATTCCATTTTTTCCAATTTCTTAGGTTGATATTTTCCACGATATTGAGGTTCGATTAAATTAGAGACTGCATAAGGAAAATCTGCATTTACAAGCACTGCATCACTGGGAATAAAAGCCTTATTGACAATAACTCCTTTTGCACATCCAGCCTCAATCTTGATTGACGTTACATTGGCGTTGGTAACAACTATTCCACCAAGTTCCTCAAAACGTTTTTGCATCGCTTTTGCCATTGCGTACATGCCACCTTTGATGTACCAAATCCCATATAGTAATTCGATCATCGGGATAATCGTATAAATCGAAGGACCGACGAAAGGTGATACACCAATATAGAGGGTTTGAAAGGATAAGGCTTGACGAAGTTTTTCATTTTTAACGAACTTTGCAATCGACTGATATGCAGAATTAAAGGTTCTTAACTTGAAGGTGTTGATAATATTATTCCAATTAAAAATATCTTTGCTTGATAAAAATGAACGATCAATAAAACCTTTTCGAGCAATATTGTATCGAGCGTAAATGTCCGCAAGATAGGCTAAATAACCTTGGGTGTCTTCTAAGGATATTTTTTCTAAAGCGGGAATTAGTTTTGTAAGGTTGCTGGAGACGGTAAAAGAAGTTCCATCTTGATAATGAAGTTTGTATAGGGGATCTAATAACTGCATTGAGAGATAGTCATCAGGGTTCGCCCCACTATATTCAAATACCTCTCGGTATATTTCAGGCATCATGACAATCGTTGGGCCCACATCAAATTGAAAGCCTTTTTCTTTAAAGGAATACATTCTGCCACCGACTTGAGGATTTTTTTCAAAAATGGTGACTTGATAACCTTTTGATTGTAAACGGATGGCACTGGCTAAGCCAGCAGTTCCAGCACCAATGATCGTGATACTTTTTTTCATTTTAAACCAAATTTATTTTATCATAAATGACTTTAAAAGTATGGTTTTATGCTATGATTTCCGTATGGATACGCTAGATTCACGAGGTCGATTCCTTAATTCAATACCCATTCAAAAGGGTCCGGTTGTCTATTGGATGAATCGTGACATGAGATTAGAAGATAATTGGGCACTTATTTACGCCCAAACGAAAGCTGTTGAACATAAACAACCGTGTTTAGTAATCTTTAGTTTGTTTGATCACTTTGAAGCCGCCAAGAATCAAGAAGATGATCCGATGTTCAAAAGAATGAAGTTGGGTTTAAAACTTTTCATTCAACAAGCTAAAGACAAAGGATTACCCTTCTATATACTTCACGGGCCAACCGTTAAAACCATTCAACAATTTTTAAAAAATGTTCAAGCTGGTTTACTCGTGACAGATTTTTCACCTTTAAAAGAGATGCGTCTATTAAGGGAATCACTTTCAAAATCCATTCAAACCGCCATGGTCGAAGTGGATGCACACAACATAATTCCAATTCATATTGCTAGTGAAAAACAAGAATGGGGTGCTTATACGCTTCGTCCAAAAATACATAAACTATTACCCACTTATCTTCATGCTTTTCCAAAGTGGATTTCAACTTTACCATTCGAATATAAAGGACCTCATGATGAAGCGTTTTTATCCTCAATCAAGGAAGAACTTAATCCAACATTAGCACTACGCCAATTTATAACCCTTCGTTTAAATCAATATGAGAATCGTAATGACCCCAATGTTGAAGCAACCAGTCGATTATCTGCTTATTTTCATTTTGGACATTTGAGTACACAAACCGTAGCCTTGGCCGTCAAGGCAACTGGTGGTCAGCATGAATCTTTCCTAGAAGAGATGATTGTGCGAAAAGAACTCGCGGATAACTTTTGTTTTTATAATCGTGATTATGACACCTTCAACGGATTTCCTGATTGGGCGAAAAAAACACTAAATTTACATCGTAAAGATCCCCGAGAATATCTTTATTCATTTGAACAATTTGCTAAAGCCCAAACCCATGATGATGCTTGGAATGCTGCGCAAATGCAAATGGTTAAAACGGGATATATGCATGGTTATATGCGCATGTATTGGGCAAAGAAAATTCTTGAATGGACCGCCTCGCCCGAAGAAGCACTGGCGATTGCCAATCAACTCAATGATCGTTTTGAATTAGATGGTCGCGATCCTAACGGTTATACCGGAACGGCTTGGGCCATTGGCGGCGTTCACGATCGACCATGGCAAGAAAGACCCATCTTCGGGATGATTCGCTATATGAATGCGGCAGGACTTAAGCGTAAATTTGATATCGGTGAATATATTCAACGTTGGTTAAATTCATCAATCATCGTAAAATAAAACTTATGGAAATTAAACTATTTAATGGACTTCAGGATCGTTTAGAAATCTTCAAACCAATTCAACCTGGTAAGGTAACGATGTATGTTTGTGGACCTACGGTTTATGACTATGTCCATATTGGAAATCTTCGTCCCTTAGTTGTATTTGATGTCTTAAAGAAATTATTCATTGCCCTTGGTTATCAAGTTCATCACGTCTCTAATTACACAGATATCGATGACCGAATTATTGAAAAAGCTCAAAAAGAAAATGTCGATGAAATAACGATTGCCAAGCGCTACATTCAAGCTTACCAGCAAGATGTTGCCAAAATGAATGCGTTATTACCCGATCAAACCCCTACCGTAACAGAACATCTTCAGGCGATGATTGCGTTTATCGCCAAATTAATTAAAGATGGTTTTGCATATAAAACGCCTTCAGGAGATGTTTTCTTTCGTGTCAATAAAATCAAACAATATGGGCAACTTTCGCATGTTGATATCCACGAAAACAAGGTTGGTGCAAGAGTAGAAGCGAATCCAGATAAAGAAAATCCTTTTGATTTTGCATTGTGGAAACATACCACGCATGGGGTTACATTTCCTGCACCTTTTGGTGAAGGTCGACCTGGATGGCACACAGAATGTGTTGTGATGATTAAAGAAACATTTAAGCAAACGTTAATCGATATTCACGGTGGTGGATTCGATTTGAAATTTCCACATCACGAAAATGAAATGGCCCAAGCGCAGGCTGCATATC
>JBEDEK010000119.1:0-11340 GCA_041175745.1 Bacillota bacterium
TTGGTGCAGAAGGTATCGGTCTATGCCGTACAGAACATATGTTCTTTGACAAAGAAAGAATTTTCTATGTTCGTAAAATGATTCTTGCTGATACATTAGAAGTAAGAGAACAAGCTTTAAAAGAACTCTTACCTTTCCAACAAAAAGATTTCTACGAACTCTTTATGGCGATGAAAGACTTAAATGTCACCATCCGCTTACTCGATCCACCCTTACACGAATTCTTACCACAAGAAGCTGATAAGATCAAAGAATTAGCGGATGAACTCAAGATGTCGGTTGCTCAAGTCAAGGCTCGCATCGACTTCTTACATGAATTCAACCCAATGATGGGTCACCGTGGGGTTCGTTTGGACGTATCTTACCCAGAAATCGGTAGAATGCAAACTCGGGCCATTATTCGTGCAGCCTTAGCAGCTCAAAAGAAATTAGGAAAGAAAGTTGTTCCTGAAATCATGATTCCATTAGTATTAGATGTGAAAGAATTAAAGTTTGTTAAAGAAATTATTGAACAAACCGCCCAAGAAGAAATTGCTGCAAGTGGTCAAAAGTTAACGTATCAAGTTGGTACGATGATTGAAATTCCACGTGCTGCATTGTTGGCAGAATCAGTTGCAACCGAAGCTACTTTCTTCAGTTTTGGTACCAACGACTTAACGCAAATGACGTATGGTTTCTCACGTGATGATGCTGGTAAATTCTTACCTGATTACTATAAAACTAAAATCTTTGAACAAGATCCATTCCAAACTGTTGATCAAAATGGTGTTGGTAAGTTGATTAAGATGGCCGTTCAAGATGGTCGTAAAACTCGTCCTGATTTAAAAGTTGGGATTTGTGGTGAACATGGTGGCGACCCAGTGTCGATTGAATTCTTCCATAATGCTGGATTAAACTATGTCTCATGCTCACCGTTCCGCGTTCCTGTTGCTAGATTAGCTGCTGCACAAGCTGCAATCAAAACAAAGCGCGCAACAAAGAAGGCTTAAGTTAAATTAAAAACCCACCGATGTTTGGTGGGTTTTTTTATTTGGTTTTATTTGCCGATTTTTTTCAACCAGTGTTGATAATAACCTGGCTTATTTTCTTGCCTTTGTCTTGCAATAGCCATCTCACCTTTTTTAACAGAGTGGTTGATTGTGCTTCCTGCTGCGATGATTGATTGATCTTCGATTGTGACGGGACTAATGAGTGTTGTACCAGATCCTATAAATACATTTTTTCCAATGGATGTATGATGTTTTTTATTACCGTCGTAATTGGCTACGATGGTTCCGGCTCCAATATTGGTTTGTTCACCAACTTCACAATCACCAAGGTAACTTAGATGCGCAACTTTCACACCGGAATGAAGTTTAGCGGCTTTAATTTCCACGAAATTACCAACTCTGTTTTCGTTCGTAATGACAGCGTGTCCTCGAATGTGGGCAAATGGTCCAATTTGATTTTTATCACCAACAGAGGAATCGATAATCTTAGAGGATTCGATGTGATTTAGGTTGCCAATCATGGTGTTTTCTATCGTGGTGTTTGCTCCAATGAAGTTGCCTTGGCCAACAGTAACAGTTCCCAATAAATAAACTCCAGTTTGGATAACAGTATCTTGACCGATGGTGACTTGTGGAGAAATAAAGGTGTTATCTGGGTTTTCAATGGTCACTCCATTCACCATGTGTTGGTGATTGATACGACGTTGCATAATCAATCTGGCTTCGGCGAGTTGGGCGCGATCATTAATACCAAGTGTTTCTTCAAAGGTATCAACGGTAGATGCACCAATTTTGAATCCTTTATCCATAAACATTTTGATTAAAAAAGTAATGTTATATTCACCGTTTTTTGGGTTTGGTGGTAATTCTTTTAAATACTTGAACAAGAGATTGTTGTTAAAAACATAAAAACCAGTGTTGATTTCTTGAATTTTCTTTTCTTCTTCAGTGGCGTTTATTTCTTCAACAATTGCTGTGACTTGACCTTTGGAATTGCGAATCATTCTTCCATATCCAAATGGGTTTGGAACAATCGAGGTTAAAATAGTTAAATCATAACCCCCACTATTATGTGTTTTAACTAATTGATCTAAACTTTTACTGGTGATAAGAGGGGTGTCTCCAGACACAATTAGTGTTGTGCCGGGTTTACCTTCTAAGAGTGGGGCCACTTGCATCACTGCGTGACCAGTTCCTTTTTGTTCTCTTTGCCAAACGACTTCTGATCGACCTTCAACTACTTTGGCTGTTGTTTCTCCACCATGACCAACAATCGTTATTGTTCTTTGTAGATTGAGTGGTTTTAATGCATTGATCACATGACCAACCAATGGCACCCCTAATAAATCAAAAGCAACTTTACTCTTGGTTGTATCTAAAGATTTCATTCTGGTGCCTTTGCCGGCAGCCATAATAATGCCAAAAATTTCCATATAAATGAGTTTCTCCCCTTCTAATTATAAATTGTTTTGCGTTTGTTCTAACCCAAATAAGTCTAGATATTGTTGAACAGAGATGATTTCAGGTCTTGCGTTGAGGGTTATTCCAACTCTGTTTAACATCATCGTCGCCTTTGTTCGATCTTTCGTAATCCCCTCTAAATTATTAAGAATAGTTTTACGACGGTGAAGAAAAAGTTTCTTAATAAAATAAAAGAATGGTTTGGTTTGAATGAGCGGACCGCCATCAAATCCTTCAATTGAAAAGATCACAGATTGAACATGCGGTTCTGGATAGAAAGATTGCGGATGGACTTCAAGAATTGTTTGAATCCTACCAAGTGTAGTTAGGAAGATAGCAAGAGGGCCATAAACTTCATCTCCAGGTTTTGCTATCAATCTTGGAAGGACTTCTTTTTGAACCATGATAATTGCGCGTTTAAATTTGGGAAAGTCTTTATATATTTTTTCAATAATTTCAGTGGTCATATAATAAGGTAAGTTACCGAGAATAATATCAATAGGTTCTGAACTAGCCTTTAAAAAATTTTGGCGGTGGTGGGTGCCAGATGGAAATTCTTTTTCTAAGTATCGGTGAAACGTTTGATCGATTTCATAAGAGGTATATTGAATCTGTTGAAAAGGGAGTGCTTGTGTAATTGCACCCAATCCTGGTCCAATTTCTAAAATTCGATCGTTTTTTTCAATTTTTGCACTTTTAACGATGGTTGCAATCACTTCTTGATCAACCAAAAAGTTTTGCCCATATCGTTTCAAAGGTGAAACATTAAGTTGGTTCAATAGTTGCTCAATGGCTTGATGACGTTTCATAAGATTGATTTTACCTCATCCACCCTTATACCTAGGAAGTTTAATCGTTTTAGCATTGTTTTTACATTGGCAGAACCTAAATGAAATCTTTCAAGAACTTTTCTTCTCAACGCAGAAGAAGAAGTTTCTCCAACCAACCCTAAAGTTTGCAAATCGTCCATGGTAATTGTTTGTTTAAGTGTTCGGTTTGCAGTCACTTTATGTTTTAAAGATTGCAAAAGATATTCGGAATCGGCTTGAGCAACACCTACCTTTTGTCTTGAAATTGCTTTTTGCTTTTCAAGGAAAATATGTGTAAGGTCAGGGATTGATTGATCGAGTTTGTGTCGTATTTGTTCGCCTGGATAATCTGGGTCTGTCATCACAATAATTTCTTTACCCCTGCGCTTTGCTTCTTGAATAAACTCAATGGTTTCCTTTGAAAGAGCTAAACCATTGGTGACCACAAACTCTGCGTCAATAAAGGGTAATAATTTTTGAACATCACTTGTTCCCTCTACCACGATAAGCGCATTAATTTTTAACTTCATAATGTTTTCACGTGAAACGCATTTAAAGTGTTTTGATAAAGGATTGTGCTGAGGTGGTCTTTCGTGATTTGGAGTATTTCACAAACTTGATTAAAGATGATTGGAAGATTGCTTGGTGTGTTTTCTTTGCCCCTCAAAGGGTGGGGGCTCAAGTATGGACTATCGGTTTCAATCAATAACCTTTCTAATGGTGTGGCTTTTAACGCTAGTCTAGACTCTGTGGCATTCTTAAATGTGATTGGCCCTCCAAAGGAAATGAAAAAGCCCAAATCTACAAAAGCGGAAACAAAGATAGAGGGTCCTGCATAACAATGCATAACCCCTCCTTGTTTAACGGGGTGAGCTTTTAAAACAGGCAGGATGGCATCATAAGCATCGCGGCAATGAATCACAATAGGGAGGTTAAGTTGATTAGCAATATCAATTTGTTTGATAAGAAATTGAATTTGAATTTCATGCTCGTTAAATTCTTTTTTCCAATAATAATCCAAACCAATTTCACCAATAGCCACAATGGATACTTTTGAGGATTGATACTGATCAAAGATCCACTCCAGAGAGGAGTCGCGTTGAACATCAACGGGGTGAAGCCCTATGATTGCTTTAATTTGTGTGTTTTGCTTTGCTAAACCGATTGCTCTTTGGGAAGAATTTTTATCCCAACCAACCACAAAACAATTGGTTACACCTACCTCGTTTGCTTGTGACAAAACCGAAGACCAAGATTCAGCAAATGTATCTGCATTCAAATGACAGTGAGTGTCGATTAATTTCATTATTTCCCTATACAAAAGCGAGAGAATATTTCACCCTCTAGGTTCATTTTTCCTTCTAAACCCAGTAATCGTATGATTTCTTGATAGGCAAGTTGTAAAGAAGAAGAAAGTAAATCGGTTGTAAGGTTTTGTTTTGCATCTTCAATTGCTTTTTGTAAATATTCTCTAATTTGTTTTAAAGAGGCGAGTTGGCGTGAGTTATTAAAACTAGGTGTGTAATAATTTGCTTCTTGGATACCTAATCGTTGAATCATTGCATTTAAAAGTGGTTGGATGTCTTTGATTTTGGCCGCAATATATAGTTTTTCGCTACTGCGATTTTCAAGCAAATCACTTTTGTTATAGGCTTCAATAATGGGTTTATCTTGAAGAATTTTGTTGAGTTCTTCGTTGTCAAATTTACTTGGATTGGTAGCGTCCAATACATAAATAACCAAATCGGCTTGTTGAACAGTTTCAATTGATTTGCGAATTCCAATCGCTTCAATGATGTTTTCAGTTTGTCTAATGCCTGCAGTATCTAATATTTTTAAAACGACACCTTGTAAATTTAATTCAGCTTCAACAACGTCTCGTGTGGTACCGGCAATATCTGTGACAATCGCTTTTTCTTCGTTTATGAGTGCGTTTAGTAGTGATGATTTTCCAACATTGGGTTTACCGATAATGGCAACTTTAATACCTTCCTTGATGAGCCGACCCTTTTCACCTTCAACAATTAATGTGTTGAGTTGGGTAACAATGTTGGCGCAATCTTTAATGATTTTTTCTTTACTTGCTTGTTCAATATCTTGGTATTCGGGATAATCAATATTCACCTCAATTAAAGATAGAATATCGGCAATGCTTTGTCGGATTGGGTTTAATTTTTCACTTGTTTTTCCCGTTAAGGATAATAAAGAAAGTCTTTTCGCTTCAATTGTAGTTGCTTGAATAACATCGTGTATTGCCTCAGCTTGTACTAAATCCATTTTTTGATTGAGGTATGCTCGAGAAGAAAATTCCCCTGGATTAGCGATTCTTGCACCTTTGGTGATAAGCACTTCAATCAATTGTTGTGCGATTAAGGGCGACCCATGAATTATAATTTCTAATAAATTTTCGCCTGTAAAACTCTTGGGTTCAATATATTGGATAACAATCGCTTGATCAATAATTTCGTTTTGGTATGTAATGGTTCCCAAATGAACACCCCTATCTTTTTCTAATGTTAGGTCTTTAGAAAAGATACTTGAGAACATGGAAAAAGCTTGTGTTCCTGATAGGCGAATAATTGCCAACGCACTTTTAGTTGGTGGGGTGGCAAGGGCTACAATCGTATCTGTAAATAAGTTCATGGATTAAAAAAGCCCTTTCGGGCTTTGTCTATGCGATATAACGAATACAAATCGCGCGTTGGGCTCCTTCGCCAACACTTTCTGTTTTAATGTTAGGCATGCCGGTAAGTGCGTTATGCACCATACGTCTTTCATCGGCTGGCATTGGATCTAGTGTAATGTCTTGTTTGGTACGCACAACATCTCTAGCAAGTCGCTTTGCAATTGAGATGACTTTGTCATATTTGACCTCTTTATAATCATTGATATCCAGCAAAATGCGGAAACGTTTCTTAAATTTACTAGAAGTTGCAAGACGAACAAGTTCATTTAAAGCTTGCAAGGTAACGCCATTTTTACCAATTAGAATTGGGTTTCTAGATGTATCTAATGTAATGTTAATGATGTCGTCTTTGAGTTCGGTTTTCGTTTTTACTTCAATTCCAAATTGTGAAATGGTTTTAACAAGGTAGGCTTCTGCAAAAGCAATTGCATCTGAGACTTCATATACTTCTACAACAAGTTTTTTAGAGAATAGCCCGGCTTTTTCTTCAACAATCTTATAAGATAAGTCGTTAGCAGGAATGTTAAGTTCTTTTTCTGCCTGTGCTAATGCATCTTCGAGTGTTTTGGTTGTGTAGGTTTTCATTTTTTGACTCCGATAAGTTTACGTGTTAGTAAAGTTTGAGCAAGGGAAATAAGGGCACCAATAAACCAATAAATACCCATAGCACTGGGTAATGAAAAGCCCATCACAATAATCATAATAAACATTACATTACTGACCATATTGGCTTGAGATTGTGATTGTTGTGCGGCGTTACTTTTTACGGTATGGGCAACTTTCTTTTGGGCTGATTTTTGGAACCACATCGGTAACTTCATTGCAATAAATTGGGCGAGTGTCATCAACACAAAAATAACAGTAGCTGTCCACCATGGTCCTTGGAACCAACTAGAGGTGATGACCCCTCCTAAAGGTGAAGCAAGGTTTAACCCCAAGAAACTACCTGTTGCGAGAACAGCAGATCCAGTCATTGCACCCCAAACTGCAATGAAAACTGGGAATTGTACAAAGGCAACCAAGATTTGATTAAAAGGGTTAACTCCGTGCTTTTGATAGATGGCCCATTGCTCTTGTGCCATTCTTTGTTTTTCATATTGATTAGTATTTGCGTTGGGGTATTTATTTTGTAATTTAGCAATTTCTGGTTGAAGTAAACTCATCTTTTGAGAAGCTAGTGTTGATTTAAAAGTTATCGCAATCATCAAACCTCTAACAATGATAGTGGTAAGAAGAATGGCTAAAACTTGAGATAAACCTGAGACATCAGAAACAAATACGTTGTTAAAAAATTCTACAAGGAATGCCACTGGGTACACAAACAAACCTTCGATTAAACCACGATTGAATGCTTCTGCCCATGTTTTGCCTTCAAATAAATATTCGCCATTTGGTCCATAACTTCCAGTAGTGGTTGTGATGCAAGAACGATATTGTGAGGCAAATTGATCGATAGTGGTTGTGTATAAATTTGTAAAATCTAAATTCGGTGTTTCACTGAGTGGTAGATCGAGTTTTATTTCATTAACCCATCGATTAAAGTTACCCCATAAAGTGGAGTTCGTGCCTAAAAATTTTACATAGCCATAATTTGTAAGGATGGCTTGTTGAGTTAGGTTGCCTTCGTTGTTAGCGGTAGCCGCAGCGGTGGCGGCTTCAAGCACCTTGGCATCCAAAGCTAACCAAAAAGCATCAGAGGGTGTGTCAAATCCACTTGATTCGGCTTCGTCAATAATGCCTTGTAAACCAGTGTTGGGAATAAATATATTTGGATCTTCGCTGGTGTTGCCACTTTCATAGGCATACATCACACGACTAATGTCTTGTGGGGAGCAAAAACTTGCAGTACAGGAAGATAAAATAAACAATCCTCCTAGAAAGACCATTAGTTTTTGAGGTTTTGTGAGTTTCATCCGATTAACTTCCTCCGAAGATTTTTGATTAAATTTAATAGGTTAGATTGGTTTATTTGAAATGTTTGTGAAAGATAAGGGGGGCGAACCATCACGAGGTAATCAATAGAATCATTAAGATCAAGGTTGGTAGCCAACATCATTTTGATTTGTCGCCGTATCTTATTTCTAACCACCGCATTGCCAACTTTTTTCCCCACAGATAGCCCAATTCTAGTAAGTCCTAGATTTTGCTTTGAACCATACAGCGTGAATTCTTGTGATTTAAGAAATCTTTTTTGGTTGAGAACCGTTTGAAAGTCAGCGTCTTTTAGTAAACGATGACTTCGTTTCACCAAGACTTACCCTAACCTAAGCAGAAAGTTTCTTTCTACCTTGTTGACGACGAGATTTCAAAACTTTACGGCCACCCTTGGTTGCCATTCTTTCACGAAATCCATGAATGGATTGCCGACGTCTTTTGCTTGGTTGATATGTGCGTTTCATCCGAAAACCTCCAGGTCATACATTTTGTATGCGCATAAAATTATAGTCATTTTTTAGTGAAATTGTCAAAAGAAAACCAATTAAGTTATAAATGAATGGTTTGTTGATTGCGGATTTAAAATAATGTGCGAGTGATTAATCCACCGCTTTTGTTTTATCCACTTATTTTGATGTGGAAAAGATTATCCACAAAGTTATCCACATAATCAAGTTGTGGATTGAGTGGAAAGTGAGACCAAACCGATACTTTTATTAATGAAAATGTGGACAAAAGATTTTTTACAATTTTTCGAGTGTTTTTTTACACATCCATTTACTATAATGTTGAGCGTATGATAAACCCCACCTTATCTGAAATTGCTCAAATTTGGGATCGCGTTCTTGAGAAACTGCAAACGCGCATCAATGATCGTCATATTTTCGATTCATTTTTTGGTGACACTTATATTCACTCGCTTGAGAACGATGAAATCAAGGTGGTTGTAAATTCAGGTTTGGCTGCAAATCTGCTTTCCACAAAATACTTAGATGTCTTGAATATGACGGTTGTTGAGGTCACACAGACAAACTTTAAACTAGCGTTTTTGCAAAAAGGTGAATTAGAAAAAAATGCGAAAAAAGTTGAAAAAAAACCTGCTTTTTTTGCAAGTTCTTTTGTGAATAGAAAGTATACTTTTGATAATTTCGTGGTGGGAACATCTAATCGCGAGGCTCATCAAGCTGCTGTGCTAATTGCATCAAGTCCCGGCAAATTATTTAATTACAATCCTTTATTTATTTATGCACAATCTGGTTTGGGGAAAACGCATTTACTGCATGCGATTGGCAACTATATTCGTGAAAATGCCCCCACTTTAAAAGTTTTATATATCACCACCGATGATTTTGTGGATGAATTTATCAAATATGTGAGTGGTGAAAAAGATTCTGACAATATGAAAGACTTTTTTAAGTCTATTGATGTTTTGATGGTGGATGATGTTCAATTTTTAGCGGAAAAAGTAAAAACAGAAGAAATGTTCTTTCATATCTTTAATCATTTAATTAATTCAGGCAAACAAATTATTTTAACAAGTGATCGTCATCCTAGTGAAATTCGTGGCGTGGAATCGCGTTTGGTGACAAGGTTTGGTTCTGGTTTGACCATGAACATCACCATTCCAGATTTACCCACTCGCGTAGCGATTCTAAAAAAGAAAATTGAAGCTAACGGCCTTGACATTACTTATTTTGATGAAGAAGTTTTCCATTTTTTTGCAGAAAGATTTGCTAATAACGTGCGTGAGTTAGAAGGAGCGTTGAATCGATTGGTGTTTTATGTGATTAATATTAAACAAACCAAACACATTACCATGGATGTCGCGATTGAGTCTGTTCAACCACTTATTGGATCTGGAAACCGATCATCATTAACAGAAAATCGAATTATTAATACTGTTGCCGACTATTACAATTTAACAAACCAACAATTAACAGGGAAAATCAGAACGAATCAAATTGCCATGGCTAGACATATCGCTATGTATCTAATTCGTAACTTATTAGATGTTCCATTTTTAAAGATTGGTGCTCTCTTTGGTGGTAAGGATCATTCAACGGTGATGAATGCTGTAAGAAAAGTGGAAAAATCGTTGAAAGTTGATGAGGCAATTGCTACCGCTATTGATCAGTTGCAAAAACGTTTAAAAAAAGCGTAATCAACGAATAAATTTATTAAAAAACTTTGGATTAAATGTGGTAAAATAATAGACGAAATAACATGAATGGTGACTTATCCACAAGATTCACACGCCTTATTATCATTATTAATCTTTAAGGAGATAAATAAATATGAAATTTACTGTGCTTCGCGATGAATTATTAAAGGCAATTAATATTGCGAGTAAGGCAATTGCAATTAAGACACCGATACCTGTACTCAGTAATTTCAAATTAGTTGTAGATGATAAAGGTTTGACCATTGTTAGTTCTAATAATGAATTATCGATTGTCACAAGGGTACCATTTGCTATCAAAGGTAAAACCTTATTAACAGATTCCAAAAACGGCGGTACATTAGTGAATGCAAAATTATTTGCAGAGATCGCTAGAAAAGTTGAAGGTTCGCAACTAACCGTTGAATTATTTGATGACACCATTGTGAATGTCAGTGATGGCCGTTCAACTTACAAACTGAACTCCATAAAGGTTGAAGAATATCCAGAATTAGATCTAGATACCACTGGTGTCTCTTTAGAAATCGAAACCAAAGTATTGAAGAAAGTTGTTGAACAAACTGCTTTTGCAGCATCCACTAAAGAACAAAGACCAATTATGACTGCCGTGAATCTAGAAGCATCTGATGGGAAGTTGGTGGCTACCGCTACCGACTCCGCTCGTTTATCTAGAAAACAAATTAATATTAATAAACCTGTGAAATTTGTGAGTAATGTTCCTGCTAGAACCTTAATTGAAGTCACTTCAATGATGGAACATGAACCTATGATTAATCTATCCTTTACAGAAAAACGAGCTACGTTTGAATTTGGTAATACCCTAGTCATCTCTCGTTTAATTGGTGGCGAATATCCTAACACCACTAATATCATTCCAAAAACCTCTAATTATTATTTGGTGGCAAATGCTAAAGAATTACTAGCGGTCATGGAACGCGTCGCTTTATTGTCTGTTGAAAGAGAAAATGTAGTGAAATTAACCATGAGTGAAACCGCGGTTGAAGTATCAAGTAAATCTGCCCAAATTGGATCAGCAAGCGAACCTCTCACCAAGTTCTCATTTAATGGAGATCGTTTTGAAGTAAGTTTTAATGCGCTTTATCTCATGGAAGCAATCCGTGCTTTTGGGGCTGAAGATATCAAAATTGGATTTATTGGCGATATGAGACCATTTGTGTTAAAAAACGATAAAGATGACTCCCTAATCCAATTAGCAACGCCAGTGCGCACGTATTAACTATTTAAACGCATTTTAAGAGGTCTTTAGGGAATATATAATAT
>JBEDEK010000120.1:0-3001 GCA_041175745.1 Bacillota bacterium
ACTTAGATGAAACTTTACCCAAAACCTATTTTTCACTCCGTTCCCGGTTATGAAATCGTGATGGAATTTATCGAACCTTCTGTTAAATTACATGGCTTTATTGCCGTGCACAGCACCAAACGTGGTCCAGCTTTAGGTGGTACACGTATTTGGAAATATGATCAACGTGAATCGGCTTTAACCGATGTTTTACGTTTGGCAAAAGGTATGACCTTTAAAGCTGCAGGGGCAGATTTATCCTTAGGCGGTGGTAAGGCTGTTCTTATCGGTGATGCAAAAATAGTAAAATCTCCAGCATATTTTGAAACCTATGGTCATTATGTTCATTTATTAAAAGGCCAATATATTACGGCCGAAGATGTAAATACCACGTCTGCAGACATGATGCATATTGCCAAACAAACGCCTCACGTGGTCGGTCGTGTTGGCAAGTCAGGCAATCCTTCTCCTTTTACAGCATTAGGCGTGTTTTATGGCATTCAAGCTTCCGTGGCTTTTGCTCTCCCTAAGAAAAAACTACAAGACCTATCCTTTGCGATTCAAGGGGTCGGCCAAACAGGAACGTATTTAATTGATCAACTCATAGAGGCTGGTGTTCAAAAAATCACCATCGCAGATATCAATCCTGCCAATATCGAACTTATCATAAAGAAATACCCTCAACTGAAGGTTGTCAATCAAGACTTAATCATGAGTTTACCTGTGGATGTGTTTAGTCCTTGCGCATTAGGTGGCATCATTAACGATGGTTCCCTTGATCAAATGAAAGCAAAGATCATTGCAGGTAGCGCGAATAATATTCTCCTAGATGATAAAATCCATGGCCCAAAGGCGATGGAAAAAGGAATCCTCATTGCCCCTGATTTCATTATTAACGCGGGTGGATTAATTAACGTTTATCACGAACATCATTCCGACTATCAAGAAGCGGAAGTCAAAGAAGAAATTAAACGCATTGGTCAACGACTAACACGTATTTATCAAATGGCAAAAAAGGATCATATCGATCCATTTGCGGCCGCGACTGCTTACGCCAATCAACAATTAAAGTAACGCTTCTAATATCGGTTTGACCACATCGGTAACAACAGCGTAACCTGCTAGTGACAAATGCAAACCTTCTTTTGAATATTGCATTTTTAATTGACCTTCTTCATCAAGAAGCGCAGGATATACATTCACAAATTGCACACCTTCAATCATTCGAATTTGGTCGTTAATCCATTGAATATCGATATTTTTTCTCGGACCAACAATGAACTTATTGACTAGTTTATCCGTACTTTCATTGACAGGATAAAGTGAGAGTAACAGAATTTTAAGCGTCGGTATTGCTTGATGAATGGTATGAATAAGGGCTTTAATATGCTGTACCGTGGTTTCTTTGTTTAGACCTAAGACTTGTAAATCATTTGTCCCGATGTGTAACACAAGAACTTTTGGTTTTAAATCAAAGATAGAAAGTTGAAGTCGTTTACTTAATCCTTCTGTGGTGTCACCATCGATGCCGCGGTTGTACAAATGGACACCGGGATAAAATTCACTTAACGGATACCTTTGGGTTAAAGAATCGCCAACAAAAACCACACCGCCTGGTTTGGCTTGGCGGTTGTAAATTTTAAATTCGTTGGTTCTTGCAAAATAAGCACTACCAATCACAGCTTTAATCATGCGGGTATTTTTTCCTTCCTTGAAAATATAGCCATAAAGAATTTGAGATAGCAAAATCAAGATGATCAAAGCTAAGGTTAAAAAAATAATTGAAATGATCATATCCATACTATAATCGGTGAGCCGAAGTAAAGACAAGTTCTATGATAAACTAACGATATGAAAGACAAAATTCGCCAATCATTATTAGAAAAAAGATTATCACTCTCCAAAAAAGATAGGGATACTTATGCCGCTTCTCTTATCCAAAAAATTAAAGCACATCCACTTTACCAAAAAGCAAAGGTGGTGGGGTTATTTTCTCCAATCAAACATGAACCAGATTTATCACCATTACTCAAAGAAAAGAAAAGATGGTTACTACCAAAGGTGGTGGGGACGTCACTCATCTATGTTCATAAGGATGAAAAATCACCAATGATAAAAAGTTCCTTAGGTATTTTAGAACCTAAGGGTAATCAAGATGAAGCGAGTTCTCTTGATCTCATCATTATTCCTGGGATTGCCTTTGATCTTAAAGGCAACCGGATTGGTTTTGGCAAGGGTTATTTTGACCGTTTTTTATCAACGCAATCTTCTAAGTATGTGATCGGTGTTGCCTATCCCTTTCAAATCATCAAGAAAATCACAACCACAGAAGGTGATGTTCCTGTTGATGAAGTACTTGTTGCTTAATTTAAATCTCGGTGATCGATAAACGATTCGTAGGTGGAAATGCGATGCTCTGGTAACGCTACCGAAACATAAATTGCATCATCTTCATATTCTGTTTCTAGTAAAATGCCATCTTTTCTTAATTGTTCTAACAAATCTTGGTTCGCATAAGGAATTTTCAATTCAAGGGGATGATAATCTTGCAAAATATATTCAGAAATTTTCATCATTAATTGCGGCATCCCTAATCCTCTTAAGGCCGAAATCTTCACGTGATTCAAAGGTAAATCCCCTTGAGGTTTGCGAATGATGTCAATTTTATTCAAGACATATAAAACTGGAATGTTTTTCACACCTAAAGAGTTGAGGACATCATCAGCTACATTCATCAACGTTAAAAATTCAGGATCAGAAATATCCACTACATGTAAAATAAGATCCGCTTCTTTGACTTCTTCTAACGTCGATTTAAATGCTTCGATTAAGTGATGCGGTAAACGTCGCACAAATCCAACCGTATCAACGGCAATAAACTTGATTAAATTAGGAAGACTGATCAACCGCGATGACGTTTCGAGTGTGGCAAAGACCATATCTTTTTCTAACACTTTTTTTTGTTGTGAGCGATGGGCGAGTGAAAGAAATTGATTCATTAATGCAGATTTTCCTGCGTTCG
>JBEDEK010000121.1:0-8220 GCA_041175745.1 Bacillota bacterium
TACAAGTTGATAAGATTAATATTTTGAAAAAAGAAGCAGACATCGGTGAAAGAAAACTTGATGAATTTAGTCGATATCTTGCCTCATTAAAGACCCACTCTCAAGAAGCCTATGCTTCTGTAAATCAATATTTTTTACAATTTAAGGATGCCGAAAAAGCACTTGATGATTTAAATATGCAAATCCTCACCGAGCAATTCGACAACCAACTTACAACCTTCTATCAGAATTTAAAGCAAATTGTTGATGCGTTAAGTCTCCTACCGATTGATATGAATGTCGTTCAACAAAATCTCACACTCGTCAAACAAGAAGGACAAGCTTTGGTTCAACGTATTCATGCAACAATTAAATTGGCCCTAGATACAGAAAAACTTTTATTAACTGCCAATAAAGATCGGCATCGAACCACTGATAATCAAAAAATAATTGCATTAGCAGAACAAGCATTCTTCGAAGGAAAATTTGAAAAAGCAAACCAAGAAGCGACCAATTTACTTAAGAAATTAATCGTTCCTCAACAAGGAAAATAAAAAACTCGGTTAGATGACCGAGTTTTTTAATTCTGACGTATTAAGCTTTAAGATTTTTCTTTGCCGTTTCAACGAGTGTCTTGAAACTTGCTTGATCATGAATCGCTAATTCAGATAGCATCTTACGATTGACTGTAATCCCAGCTTGTTTTAAACCAAACATGAATTGGCTATACGATAATTCATAACTTCGAACTGCGGCATTAATACGTTTAATCCATAATTTACGGAAATCACGTTTAATGGTGCGGCGATCGCGATAGGCATATAATCTAGCGCGCATGACTGCTTGTTTAGCAGTTCTAAAGAGACGGTGTCTTGCGCCAAAATAACCTTCAGCACGATTCAAAACACGTTTTCGACGAGCACGACTAACGGTACCACCTTTTACTCTCATGATTCATTCCTCCTAGCGGCCTAACAAGACTCTGATGCGTTTATAATCAGATGCCGAGATTTGCCGTGATTTTCTTGCTTGACGTTTTTGCTTCGAGGATTTATGACGAGATAAGTGTCCTGTGTAAGCAGATTTACGAATGAGTTTGCCACTCTTGGACATTCTCACACGTTTCATTAAAGCCCGTTTTGATTTCAATTTATACTTTTTTGCCATACATTGATAGCTCCTTTACTTTTTAACTGTACTTGCAAGAATTGTGATGAGTAACTTTCCTTCAAGTTCAGGTCTTTTTTCTACCATGGATACATCTTTAACTGATTCGATAAACTTATTGACCATTTCGATCCCAAAGTCTTGATGGGCCATTTGTCTTCCCTTATAACGAAGGACAAGTTTAACCTTATCGCCTTCTTGAAAGAACCCTATAGCAGCTTTCACTTTAACTTGTAAGTCGTGTTCACCAATTTGGGGACTAATTTGGATTTCTTTAATGTCGATAATGTGTTGATTCTTTTTAGCTTCTTTCGCTTTCTTTTGTTGTTCGAAGCGATACTTACCATAGTCTAGAATCTTACAAACAGGAGGTTTTGCTCCAGGTGCGACACACAATAGATCGAGTCCAGCTTGTTCGGCGAGTTGATTGGCTTGGTAACTATTCATTACCCCGAGTTGTTTACCATTTTGATCAATCACAAGCACTTGAGCAAAGCGGATTTGATTGTTGATGAGATCACCATTATTTTTCTTTTCAGGGCGGATGGGGGCGTTCATGTATGCTATGTGGATCACACTCCTTTTAAATAAAAATGGACGCGAGCAGCGTCCATTATTCAATCTTAGAAGTTTAAATTCCTAGCGATTGACCCATTCTGAATCAGAATCAGGTGAGAAGCGGACGCCTCTACTTTCTATTTTTACAAAACTTAATATAGCACACCTTAGTTAAAAGTCAATTATTCGATTCTTAAATGGGTGATGTCTGTGACTTCCTTTTGGACTTTTTGTAGAAAGCTTTCCATTGAAATGGTGACTTGTTCTTCAGAACCATAAGGTCGATACGTTACCAATTGACCATCGCGTTCTTTATCCCCAATCACCACTGAATAAGGTACTTTTTCTACTTGGGCGTTTCGAATTCGATATCCAAGTTTTTCATTGCTAGCGTCGACTTCTGCGCGTAAACCTATGGCGGCAGCTGCCTTCTTTAATGCGTAACTGTAATCAAGATGGAAACTTTGGTTGACGGGAAGAATTTTAATTTGTACCGGCGCTAACCAGGTTGGGAATGCACCTGCATAATGTTCAATTAAAATACCAATGAAGCGTTCAAGGGATCCATAAACCACGCGATGTAACATCACCGGTCTAACTTTTTCATTCTTTTCATTAATATAGGTGAGGTCAAAACGTTCAGGATTGTTCATATCCAATTGAACCGTGCCACATTGCCAGGTACGACCCACAGAATCTTTCAATTTAAAATCTAGTTTAGGTCCATAAAAAGCCCCGTCACCTGGATTAATTTTAAACGTTTTTCCCATGCCAGTGAGTGCGTCACCAAGAGCTTTTTCAGATTTCGCCCACGTTTCAAGGGTACCGATATATTTGTTTTCTGGCCGTGTAGAAAGGTAAACATCATAGTCGATATGGAATACTTTTTTATAAAAGAAATCAAAAAGTTTAACGATTTCTCTCACTTCACTTTCAAGTTGCTCAGGTGTGCAGTAAATGTGGGCGTCATCTTGAGTAAAATTACGGACACGAAATAGGCCCGATAATGCGCCACTAGCCTCGTGACGGTGGACGTTTCCTAATTCTCCCATTCGAATGGGTAGGTCCTTATAGGAATAGAATTCGTTTTTATATACCAACATGCTTCCGGGACAGTTCATCGGCTTGATCGCATATTCCTTTTCGTCGACTTCTGAAACATACATATTGTCACGGTAATTGAACCAGTGGCCAGAAGTTTCCCATAATTCTTTGGAAAGCATCGTGGGGGTTTGGACGAGTTGATAACCTGCTGCTCGATGAACATCAATCCAAAAATTCTCCAATGTTTTTCTTAAAATCATTCCTTTATTTAACCAGAATGGAAAACCGGGACCATAATCTGAAATCATGAATAAACCTAGTTCTTTACCCAATTTACGATGATCACGTTTTTTTCTTTCTTCTAGCATTGCAACGTATGCATCCAAATCTTTTTTGTTAAAAAAAGCTGTTCCATAAATCCGAGTCAATTGCTTGTTTTTGCTATCACCACGCCAATAAGCACCAGCTGTGGTTAACAACTTAAAATTTTGATTGTAACTGGTATTAATAAAGTGTGGTCCTAAACATAAATCCGTGAAAGCGCCCTGTGTATAAATGGAGATGGTGCCGGTTAATGCTTGTATCATTTCTGTTTTGTAAGGATCATCTTTAAATAATGTCAAGGCATCTTGTTTAGAAATTTCTTTTCTGACAATCGGAAAAGCTTGCTTTGAAAGCTCAAGCATTTTGGTTTCTATTCTTGGGAAATCTTCTTCGCTAATGGGTTGGGAAAGATCCATGTCATAATAAAATCCTTCATCAATCGCGGGTCCAACACCGAATTTCGTTCCGGGATATAAGGCGATGATGGCTTGTGCTAATAAATGCGAGGCATCATGACGAAGCATCATTAAGGTTTCAGGATCCTTATCCGTGAGCAATTTAAACTGACCATCTTTAGGAATCGGCCAATACAAATCAAAAAGCTGGCCATCTAATGCATACGCTAATACGCGTTTTGCTAAAGAAGGTGAAATTTGCGTTGCCACGTCTAATCCAGTCGTACCGGCCTTTAGATTCATGGTTTTGCCATCGGGTAGGGTAATGATCATAAGTTCTCCTTTAAATAAAAAAACGTCCGTTCATAAGGACGCTTGTTGTGCGTGGTACCACCTTAATTTACATGCGTTGGGCATGTACACTCATGGCTCTTAACGCGAGCTAACGTTACGTTTACATAAATAGAAGTGGTGATGTGGAATGGGATGCGGTTAAGATTTCACCAACGCTTCTTAACTCTCTATACGCGATGTCATTTCACAAGGCTTCTTCAACGATAATTTCATTATATAACGAATTCTTTGAAGTGCAATTATTTAAGGGAAAATGCTAAATTTGCTGCGCCAATAATACCTGCGTCTTGACCAAATTGAGCCAATGCAAGTGGAATATGAGGAACAGAAGCTTGTAATTCTTTCCAAAAGTAGTCTTTTGATTTCATTACGCCACCCGTAAGAATAAAGGCTTTCGGTTGGTAATAATGATCGACCCATTTTAAAAAATCTGTCACGTATCCTAACCAACTTTTTAAAATAGGTTTAATTAAGTTATCACCTTTACCATAACGTTCAAAAAAGGTTTTAGCATCAGGAACCGAGACACCATAAAATGATGCCAACTGAACAATCCCTTGACCACTCGCCACTTTTTCTAATTCCTCATATCCATTGCCTAAGCGAACCAGCATATGTCCAGCTTCTTCTGAAGAATGCCTTAATTCATGATTTGCGACAAAGGCTGCGCCGATGCCGGTGGAAATGGTGATAAAGTAACTTGACTCTAAGGCTTTACCAAAACCTAAATTACCTTCGGCGACCGCTGCCATAACGGCATCGTTTTTGATGACAATCGGTAACCGGTAAGTCTTTTCTAAAAAGGATTGAAGGGGAACGTGGCGGATGCCAATATTGGGAAGAATATCAATCCCACCTAAGACATCAACTCGACCTGGAACACCACATGCAATCGCATGAACATTAGGTTGCTTTTTTAGCAGCGTATCAATACTTTTTTTAACTTGATTCAAAAAAGCCTGAAGATCATTTAAAGGCGTTGGTTCAACGACGAGTTGAACAACTTGATAAAGTTCATTTACTAACGCTGCTCTTAGATTGGTTCCGCCAATATCAAGGGCAATGACATGTTTCATAATGCTTCTTCTTTGACATCCTTTAAGGTTAATATTTTCATGAAGTTTGTCGAACCAACACCAGTTGGAACCCCACCCGTTAAAAGAATATTTGCACCTGGTTTTAGACCGATTTGTCGAGCTTTTAGGATTGCAAATGCTTCCATGTCTTCAATAAATTGCGGTAAGGTTTTTGCATAAAATGCATAAACACCCCACACTAGACCTAATGACAATACTGTTTCACGACGGTCGCTAATAGCAAAGATCGGGCAGGAGGGTCTAGCTTTAGAAATTCTGCGGGCAGCCCCACCTGTTTCCGTAAAAGTAATAATCGCTTGAGCATTTATTAATAAAGCGGTGTTTGCCACTGAGTTTGCAATGGCATCTGAATTAATTTTTTTGCTACTTTCATACGCTTGATTGGACATTTTAAGATAGTCCAATTCTTTTTCCATCGTTTGAGCAATTTTCGCTTGCATATTCACCGACTCAACGGGATACTTCCCACTTGCCGATTCTGCTGACAACATCACAGCATCACTACTTTCTAGGATTGCGTTGGCAACGTCAGAAACTTCTGCTCTCGTAGGTCTAGGCATATTGACCATGCTGTCTAACATTTGTGTTGCTGTGATGACGGGTTTACCAACACGTCGACACATCGACACAATTCTTTTTTGAACAATAGGAACTTGCTCAGCAGCAATCTCCACACCTAGGTCACCACGGGCAACCATGATACCATCGGCAACTTCAAGAATTTCTTCTAGATTACTTACACCTTCTGGGTTTTCAATTTTTGCGATGATTTGAATATTAGGTTTTCCATATTTTTCTAGAATGGCCCGAATATCTAAAACATCTTGCTTTCTTCTAGTAAAACTTGCTGCAATATAATTTACATTATGTTCACATCCAAATTTAAAATCAGCTTCATCTTGGGAAGATATAAAGGGCATGGATAATCTAGCAAATGGTGCGTTTAATCCTTTACGATTTTTAATGGTGTGTGTATTCAAAGCTTTACAAACTAGTTGGTGTTGAATCCGATCTTTTTCAACAATTAAAAGTGCTAAATTGCCATCATCAATTCTTAATTGATCGCCCACCTTAACATCTTCGTATAAATCTGAATATGACACAGAAAAAATTTCAGCATTACCTAACAACGGCTTCATACTGACGCGGACGACACTATCTTGTTTGATTTGCGCTGAATCGTTTTCAAACATTCCAACACGAATTTCAGGGCCTCTAGAATCTAACATGATAGGAATAAAAATTCCTTTTTCTTTTTCTAGTCGTCTAGCCATTTCTATTTTTTTGAGGTGGGTAGGATAATCCCCATGGGAAAAGTTAACTCGCATAACATTCATCCCAGCATCAACCATTTCTAAAAGTTTTTCGTAGGTTTCCGATGCTGGACCAATGGTTGCAACAATTTTTGTCTTCTTATCAAATCGATACATATTTTTATTTCAACCGATCAATCACATTTACGATGCTTGTATGCTTTGCCCTTTGCATTTCGAGAGCTTCGTATATATCAAAATCCACGAGTTGTTGCCCACGGACTCCAATACAGCGACTGGTCTTCCCTTCATTTAAACATTGCACGGCGTATTCGCCCATCCGTGAGGCAAGAATGCGATCAAAAGCAGAAGGAGAACCACCCCGTTGAATTCGTCCCAATACTTCGGTTCTAACTTCAAAACCAGTTTGTTGTTGAATAAAACGAGCGAGTTCTTGAAGGTCAAATAATTTTTCAGAAACGATGACCATTGCATGATTTTTACTCGTCGCCTTTTGAAATTTTAACCGTTCAATCATTTCTTGTAAGGGCATGAAATTATCTCCGGAAATCGTTAACTCTGCACCACATGCTAAACCCGCATAAATCGCCAAATCCCCTGCTCGATTTCCCATGACTTCAATTATCGAGCAACGTTGATGAGAAAAAGTTGTATCGCGGAGTTTATCAACTGCATGAACGATGGTATTAAGACACGTATCAAATCCAATCGTGTAGTCAGTACATGCAATATCATTATCAATGGTGCCAGGTAATCCAATACAGTTAATACCCATATCAGATAAATCTTTTGCACCACGATAAGTACCATCACCACCAATCACAACTAATGCATTGATACCAAACTTTTTCAATTGCTTAACGCCTTCTTCTCGAATATCTACATTAATAAATTCAGGAAGTCGTGCGGAGCGTAGGATTGTTCCACCTTTGTTAATTATTTGTGAAACAAAAGAGCGGTCTACTTTTTCAATCTGACCTGCAACGAGTCCACGATAACCATTGTATATCGCATACATTTGATGACCATAGCTTATACCTGCTCGTACGATTGCCCTTATGGCAGCGTTCATACCAGGCGAATCACCACCGGAAGTAAGGACGCCTATATTTAAAGATTTCATTTGTTTTCTTTCCAACAATTTAACGCTTGTTTGGCTTTAGAACTTACAATTGTTTTCGCTTTTCTTTTCGTTGAACGTGGATCGTGTTTTTCACCACGAGCGACAACATGCCAACTATTAACTTTTCCCATTTTTTCTAGTAAGCCTTGAACATTTCCGTAATCAAACATCTTGCAAGAAAAAATATCAAAGTACATCAAATTTTGCTTTAAATTCAAATGAATGGATAAGTGTGATTCTGCAATCATCACTATACTAGATAAAAAAGTGGGATTGTTGTATTGATTGTGTAATCCAAATGCTCTGGTAATCGGTGTCATACCTATATCTTTAATCAAACCTTCTAAAAAACGGTTTGTGGTTTCTATATTAATGGGAGATTTCACTTGAATCGTTGCCATAACGTGAGGTCCAAAAACAGACTTTGGGTCAAAATTTTCCGATTGATTAGCACCATTTCGATTGGCGGTAAAGAGTCTACTCTTTTGATTTGCACTTGGCCAATAACGTTGTAAAACTTTATTAAAAGTGGATGCATCTATATCAGCATGCGTAAATAAATCAACAAAATAACAACCTCTCAATGGGAACGTGTGAATAGTTAAATGACCACCTTCTAAAAATACATAACTTGATAAACCTTCATCAAGCGGTATGAGGCCATA
The DNA here is from genome assembly GCA_041175745.1 of Bacillota bacterium. Taxonomy (GTDB): domain Bacteria; phylum Bacillota_I; class Bacilli_A; order RFN20; family CAG-826; genus UBA970. Next base: position 7,981 of record JBEDEK010000121.1, read on the forward strand.
ATCATATGGTAATAAGTAAGCCGGTGATATCGGTTTAATTTTTAAGTCAAGAAGCACTAAATTTATTGTTTGGTTGATAAAGTTACTATTCCCTAGTGGAATCGACGCTTTTACTCCATAACCATCGAACATTAAGTGGGTCATTATCTGGATTCTCTTTTCATTCATAATGCTATCAAAATTGGGGTACTTAAGCAATCAAACCTTGATGCGAATAAACATACATTTCTTTTCATTTTA
>JBEDEK010000122.1:0-5618 GCA_041175745.1 Bacillota bacterium
ACTCTATCCACTGAGTTACAACCGCATGTCCCTATTTTATCAATTTTTAACGATAAATTAAATCTAAAGTCCACAAGGCAATCATCAATAATACAGGGCCAATCACGATGCCATATAAGACAAATCGACCAAAAGATAATGCCACTTGTTTTGCCTTGAGAATGCTCATCCACATTAAACCAGCTAATGCGCCAACTGGGGTGAGAATGGCGCCAAGATTAGAACCAATAATCGACGCATAAACGGCAGATAGATCAATGACTTCTAATCCCATTAACATATTCGAATACCATAAGCTCATGGGAATGTTATTCATAAGGTTGCTAGCAATGAAACTACTGATGCCAAAACTATAGATACTTGGAAAATTCATCAACCAATTTGCAATGGCATCAGTCCAACCAAGAACATCAAACGTATTGACGAGAATTGCCATACTTAAAAAGAAAGGGAGCATTTCAAAGGGTAATCGACGAAGTGTATTGCCAAGATGGAATGCTTTTGGATAAAACATCAACATCATAATGATCAGCAAAACTGCAGATAAAATGGTTAATACATCCATGCCGATGCCAATCCATTGAGATAGGGTCATCAATCCAATTGCCACCCCTAACATCAATAAACCAAGACGATAACTTGAATGGGGTGTATTAATCACCATGTCGGGACGATTTAAAGGTTGTGATAATGATGATCGAAAAATGACATAAAGTAAACCTAGACTACCTAATCCAGTAAAGATGGTGGGTAACCACATGACGCTAACATATGACAAAAAATCGATTTGAAACTTACTTGCGAGATAAATATTGGTTGGATTGCCAATGATGAGCAGCATACTCCATGTATTGGCCGAGACAAATTGACTAATGATATAAGGTAATGGTGAAACCTTTGCATGTCGAGCGACATAGATGATAAAAGGTGTCAACGTTAGAACCACAATGTCATTCGCAGTCAATGTTGTGGCAATCGCTACCAGCCAAAACCAAATGAAAAATAATCGGGTTTGAGAATAACCAGCCCGATGGACAGCAAGATAAGCAAGATACTTAATCAAACCAACTTCATCTAAAAAAATCGCAAGAATTGTAAATGAAAAAAACAAACCTAAAATCCGAATTGGGTTAATGACACCATCCCCAAACCACGCTGATTGAATAAATGCTAAAGGTTGTGGATGCATCACCAGTATAATAAAAGCACCTAGAGACGTAATTATCCAAAAGAGTTGGGTCTTTTTTCCAAAGATGGTGGCAGAGGAAAACCATAATAAACTTATCATCATCAATGTTAGCGTCGATATCAGTATCAGTGCCATATTTAGTCGACATTATTATAACGACTAATTTAAAAATTAAAAAAGAGTGAAACTTCACTCTTTAATTTTAATGGTCGGGATGATGGGATTCGAACCCACGACCTCTTGGTCCCGAACCAAGCGCGCTACCAAGCTACGCCACATCCCGAGTCAATCTATTTTACCTATTTAATCGGCAAATGAAAATAAAGATACGGTTTCTTCTTCTTCGATCGTTTTTAACACACCTTGAGCTTTGAGTTTTTCAATATTTGTAGTGGAGAGCTTGGTTCGATTCATTAAATCTTTAGCACTGACAAACATTCGTTCCTCTCTGGCTTTAACAATGGATAAAGCGGCGTTAGCACCAATGCCGTCGATAACGGTAAATGGGGGGATTAAACCTTGTCTACTTTGATCGATAACAAAGGCTTCGGCTTGAGATTTTTCTAAATCTATGGGCAACATGTTAAAACCACGTTCTTTCATTTCTAAAACATTCATTAACGTCACTTCTAAATCTGCTTCCTTCGGTGAAAGTTTTTTCTTCAGTTCATTCTTCTGGCGTTTATATCGTTGAAGTTGTTGATAAATCTCTTTACTTGGTGCGCGCATCAATTCGTAATCATATTGCTTGGAACGCAACGTAAAGTAGGTGGCATAGTAAGCGAGGGGATGATGAACCTTGAAATAGGCGACTCGAACTGCCATGGTCACATACGCTACCGCGTGGGCTTTTGGGAAAAGATACTTAATTTTATTGCAAGATTCAATATAGAATTCAGGCACGTTGACCTGACGCATTAGCTCGGCATATTCTTTGGTTAATTTTTTTCCTTTTCGAACGTCTTCCATGATTTTAAACGCAATCAAGGCATCGATACCTTTGGAAATTAAATACGTCATGATATCGTCACGGCACCCAATCACTTCATCCACGGTTGCAACTTTATCAGTGATTAAGTTTCTTGCATTTCCATTAAAGACATCGGTTCCGTGGGCAAGTCCAGATATGATTACTAAATCATTAAAGGTTTTGGGATTAATGACGTTTAAAATATCCATACCAAGGTTGGTACCAAATTCCGGTAAACCCATTGCACCATTGACCATCTCTCCATATTTTTCTTTACGATTTAACACTGAATCTGAAGCAAAACACTTTAATGCATCTTGATCATTTAAGGGGATATCATCAATCTTCATCCCCGTTAAATCGGCATTCATTTTTAAAGCCATCGGATCAACGTGACCCAACATATCAAATTTTAGTAAGGCGTCGTGTAAAGAATCAAAAGCAAAGTGCGTGGTGACAATATTGGTTTCTAAATTATCCGCAGGCCGTTGAATGGGGGTAAAGTCATAAACACTAAATTCCTTGGGAACAACAACGATACCGCCAGGGTGTTGACCAGAGGTTCGACGCACACCTTCAGCTTTTTTAGCAAGATAAGTTAACTCGGCTTGCTTCAATTTACTCACATCTTCGCCCATCGTTTCAAAGTAGCCTCTAACATAACCATAAGCCGTTTTTTCGGCAACGGTTTCAATGGTTCCTGCTCGATAAACTTGATGATCACCTAATAGGGTTTTGGTTGCTTCATGGGCAAGAGACTGATAGTCCCGTGGGAAATTTAAATCGATATCAGGAACTTTATTCGCATTAAATCCAAGGAAAGTTGCAAAGGGAATATTTTGACCATCACTTTTGAGTAAGTGACCACATTCAGGGCATAACTTCGCTGGTAGATCAAAACCTGATTTAAATTTAGGATCTTGATTGAATGCAACATGTTGGCATTGTGAACAATAATAATGTGGCGGTAATGGATTAACTTCGGTGATACCTGCCATCGTTGCCGCAAAAGAACTGCCCACGGATCCTCGTGAACCAACAATAAAACCCTTTTCATTTGCCTGAGCAATGATTTTACTGGTGATGTAATAAATCACTGCATATCCGGATTTAATGATCCCGTTTAGTTCAGTCTCTAATCGTTCTTGGATCAAAGAAGGTAATACCTTGCCATATTGTGCATGCGCTTTTTGATAACAAATATCGCGTAACATTTTATCCGCACCTTCAATTGCAGGTGTACGAAGAATCGATTGAATCGGTTCCATTTTTTCAATCATCTTTGCAATTGCATTTGGATTATCAATGACCATTTGCTCTGCTTCGATTTTTCCTAACCACTTAAAAGCTTCTAACATTTCAGTGGTAGACCGGAAATGCTGGTGAGGATTTTCAAACTTAGGTAAATCTTTTCGGAAGTAAGGGTTCATCGGATGATTCACACCTTTTAATCCTTTTGCAAAAATATAAACATCTCGAATTAAATGATCATCGGGATTGACGTAATGGCAATCCCCAGTTGCAACAATCATTTTCTTTAAGTCTTTGGCTACAGTAATAATTTCTTTTAATAAGGTCTTTACCATGTCTTGCGATGGTAAAGTGCCAACCTTAATTAAATAATCGTATTGTTCTAAAGGTTGAATTTCGATAAAGTCGTACATCCCCATGACTTTTTGTAATGCTTCACGGGAACCGGTTTTTGCAATTTCAAAGACTTCACCGTTGAAACAGGCAGAACCCAATAATAAATGTTCTCGATGTTTTAACAATAAATCTCGAGGGGTTCTTGGAATATCTGCAAAGTAATTTAAATGACTTTCAGATACGAGTTCATAAAGTGCTTTTAAACCTTTGGGATTTTTTGCTAAGACCGTCACATGATAACTTCTTAAGTTTTTAGACAAGGTATTCACTTGATTTAATTGGTTTAATTCTTGGTGAAGTTGAATCGGATGGTCGACCATAATTTTTTGCCGTAAAGCTTCCCAAATAGCAACTAAAACCTCAGCATCATAAATGGCCCGGTGCGCTTTATCTTCTTCATATGAGATGCCTAATCTTTTTGCAAGAGCACCAAGACGGTGGCTATTCGCTTCAGGATATAAGTACCGCGATAAGGTCAACGTATCAATGACGGGTGGTTTAAAGGTGATACCTAATGGCTCAAATGCAGCGACCATAAATCCCATATCAAAAGGAGCATTATGTGAAACCACAATTGCATCTTTAAAAAACTGATGAATTTTATCTTTGACTGCAGCAAAGGTTGGTTGACCGTCCACCATCTTCATCGTAATCCCACTAACTTCACTTGCAGCTGCGCTGATTTCAACATCTCCTGGATGTAATAACATCGACAATCGATCGACAATCGCCCCTTGGCGAATCCGTAATGCACCAATTTCAATGATGCGATCATAACGTGAAGATAATCCTGTACTTTCTAAATCAAAGACAACATAGTCGGTTTTTTGTAATGACGTTTGACTTGGATTCATGATGTGAGAAATATTTTCATCAATCATGTATAGTTCTGAACCGTATATCATTTTTAGACCATGCTTTTTAGCAGCAGCTTGTGCTTCAGGAAAACCTTGAACCACGCCATGATCGGTAATGGCAATCGCTTCATGACCCATGTGCTTGGCTAAAGCACAATAAGCATCGATATCTCCAACACCATCCATTGTCGACATCTTGGTATGTAAATGCAATTCCACACGTTTTCGTTCACTCAAATCTTCTCGTAAGGGTAGAGGATTAACTTTGACTAATTCTTTAATGAAGATGCGTGGTTCCTGATTGATTTGATCAAGGGCGACGCCACCTCGAACCCGAACGCGATCTCCCTCTTGTAAGCTTTGTAATAATGGTTGTTCGATATCGGCATCACGATCATTAATGGAAGCTAAAATCGCATGGGAACCTTCGGCTAAAACAAAGCGAATCACAAGATTGCCATTAAATTCTCTGCGAAATAAATTATAAATAGAGCCGATAACTTCAACATGGCCGCTATTGAGTTTAATGTCTTGAATCGCCATTGGGACATACTCACCCTTTTGCCGAAGCTTTTTTTTCGCTTCCACGTTCACTTGTTGCTTTACGTCTTGTTCATAACTAATCGCAAGTTGTGTTTCCGCCTCTTTAATTCTTTCTAAATGCTCGCGAATGGAAAGTTCTTGTTCTTCGTCTTCAATGCGAGAGGCTATCACAGCTTTGACTTGTTCTTGTAGTTGATCAACTTTCTCTTGATTGACTTCGGCAACTTTTGGAAGAATTTTGTGTTTAAAAATCAAAGGATAATTTAAGAAAATAAATAAATCATTCAATTGCGTCCACATTGATTTTTCTTGATCAAAAGCTTCTTGATTGGGGTAGGTAATCGTGATTGAATTTCCATTCATTAATGGTAGTCGACCATATGGTTGGCGAAATTGGACACGATACCAATCC
>JBEDEK010000123.1:0-2702 GCA_041175745.1 Bacillota bacterium
CTTATAAACTTAGCTAAAAGAAAAAAAGAATATTGAGGTTCGACTAAACTGGTGACAATGATAAGGTCTGAAAGGTTACTGACCCTAGGACGTTTAATAAAAGTTTGACGCGGATGAATCATTGTAATCATGCTAAGGCTTTCATCAAGTTCAACATGATCACCAACCACTGGTTTGATTAATAATTTATCGGTTTTTCGAATATGGCAAGAATAAATTTGTTCTTGATAATAGACTAAATATTTACCAAAATCTAAATTAACAATGGTCCCAATCATACTTCATCTACTTTTAAACCCAACAACTTAGCCCAGAACGAACGTTTTGGGGTAATTAATTTAGGATGGTCAAGGCATTCTTTGATATCTCTTTGTAACTCTAAAACAGATCGATAACGGTCATTTGGATTTTTTCTACAAGCTTTTAAAATAATTTTTTCAATTATCCTTGGCGTTGAGGGTATCCATTGTCTTGGCGATGGGAATTTTTCCTTGATATGACGCATCGCAACCGTAATTTGATTATTGCCTTCAAATGGAACTTTGCCGGTTATTAATTCAAAAAAAGTAATTCCCAATGAATAAATATCACTCTTGAACGTTGGTGATTGACCGTTGGTTACTTCCGGAGGTAAATAATGGACTGAACCGATAATGACTTGGCTTTTGGTTACACGCCGTGAGTTTTCAAAAAAAGCAATACCGAAATCGCCTAACTTAATCGTTTCATCTGGCGTTAAAAAGACATTATCAGGTTTGATATCGCGATGAATCACAAGCGAGTTATGGGCAAAAGCAACAGCCTCACAAAGTTGAAACATGATTTCACAAGCTTTTTTAAATCCAAAACGTTTTTGTTCATCTAAAAGCCCTTTTAGGGTTTTACCTTTGATTAATTCAGAAGCCATATAAGGTAAGTTTTGATGATAACCAATATTAATTACACGTACGATATTTGGATGGTTTAACGAAGCTGAGGCTCTAGCTTCTCTTTCAAATCGGGTGACATTATCTTTTGATTTAATCGCTGTTTCCTTGATTATTTTAAGAGCGATTTCTTTTCCAGTAATCAAATCCTCTGCTTGGTATACATAGGCAAATCCACCTTCACCTATTTCCTTTATGATTCGATAACGTTCATCAATAATGTCATGATCTTTAATCATCGTTCAGATTCCCAAATGGCAATCGCAATATTGTCATTTCCACCATTTGCATTTGCTAAATTAATCAACGAGTCTACCTTTTGTTGCGGGGTATCTTTTGAACGGATAATACTCGATAATTCACCTTCGGTGAGATTGTTATATAAACCGTCACTGCATACCAATATGGTTTGCCCATGATATGGGACAATTTTCACATCATACGAAACGGATGTATTGAGACCTAAGGCATTAAGTAGAACATGTCTTTGAGGATGATTGGCTTTTTGGGCCTCTGTGATTTTACCTTGGCGAAATAAATATTCGACATATGTTTGATCTTCGGTTGCTTGGGTTAATTGGCCATCTTCAAATAAATACACTCTTGAATCACCAATATTTAGAATGATAAGGTCTTTGTTGACAATTAAAGCAATAACTAAAGTGGTACCCATTTCTTTTAAAGAGGAACTTTTTTGAGCTTCCTGATATATGGTGCGGTTAGCTTGAACCACTTGCTGTCTCAACCAAAGGGTTGCAGTTTTAGACGTTAACAAACCAAAAGTATTTTTAAAGCCTTTTACTAAGGATTGCATTGCAAGGCGACTTGCAAGATCTCCACGAGCATGTCCACCCATACCATCGGCAACACCAAGCAAAACGTCTTGATGGCGATTGACCATCGCCACTACTTGATCTTCATTGGTGGTTCTGACTTTACCAATGTCGGTTTTGAAAGCAAAACTACCGCGCTTCTTCATGCTTATGCTTCGCCCTCAATTGACCACATGCAGCCTCAATATCATGACCAAATTCTTTACGAACGGTTGCATTGATTCCCAGTTCAATTAATTTCGACATGAAAGCATTGACCGCTTGCGGATGTGGGCGACGATATTCATTTTCCATCACCGCATTGTATGGAATTAAATTAACATAACAGAAAAGGTCTTTGATTAATTCTGCAAGTTGAACCGCATGTTCAATTTGATCATTAATCCCTTCAATAAGAATGTATTCAAAGGTGATGCGTCTTCCAGAGTTTGTTTGATAGTCTTTAATCGCAGGAATAAGTTTTTCCAAAGGAAAAGCTTGATTAATTTTCATCAAGCGTGTGCGAATTTCATTGGTCGGCGCATGCAAAGAAACTGCAAGATTAATTTGCAATGGTTCATGACCATATTGTTTAATTTTTTCTGGAAAACCAGAAGTTGAAACAGTAATATGACGAGCGCCAATCGCTAAGGCTTTATTGTGATTAGCGATGCGAATAAAGTTCATTACATGATCGTAGTTATCAAAGGGTTCACCTGTTCCCATGGCAACAATATGACTGACTCTTTCTTTTCTTCCTTCTGCATCTAACAAGTCATTCATCACCACGATTTGGGCAATCATTTCGCCCGCTGTTAAATTTCGTTGACGCTTCAATAAGCCGGAGGCACAAAATGAACAACCAATGTTACACCCCACTTGAGTTGTTACACAAATGACGTTCCCATAGTTATAACGCATTAAAACAGCTTCAATTAAAAAACCATCTTCTAATTTTAATAAC
>JBEDEK010000124.1:0-3605 GCA_041175745.1 Bacillota bacterium
AATAGAGGAAAGCATCATGACGAGTGATGTCCCTTTTAATTGTGTTGGTATAAAAAAATCACAAAACTTCGTTTAAATGTTGGAATATTATGTTGCTTTTATCAGGTTTAATCCTGGTTAAGTTTCTAAACGACGAATGCGAATCTATATCCAGTATCCGAAGATACTTCTTTATGATAGCAAAAGATTTACCTTTTGCCTATGATAAAAAAACCTCTAGGATGCTCCTAGAGGTTTCAATTCATTAAATTTCTCCGGTTTTAATTCTTTTTTCCAGTTTTTCTAAGATTTCTGGATGCGTTTTTAAATATTCTTTAGCATTATCACGACCTTGACCTAAACGAGTGCCTTCAAGTTCATACCAAGAGCCCATTTTCTTAATCATGCCCAAGTCTGTAGCTTTATCGAGCACTTCCCCAGTCTTTGAAAAGCCTTGACCAAATAATAGTTCAATTTCAGAAGTAATAAATGGTGGTGCCACTTTGTTTTTGACGATCTTAATTTTCACCATATTCCCAATGATAGATTCGCCAACCTTGATAGCCTCTGAACGACGAATATCAATCCGTACTGAAGCATAGAATTTTAAGGCCCGCCCACCAGAAGTCACTTCAGGATTACCATAGGCAATCCCTACTTTTTCTCTTAATTGGTTGATAAAGATGACCGTACAATTAGATTTATTCAATACCGCAGCAAGTTTACGCATTGCTTTGGACATTAATCTTGCTTGTAAACCAACTTGATTGTCTGCCATCATTCCATCTAATTCTGCTTGAGGAACTAACGCAGCAACCGAGTCGACGATTATCAAATCTATCGCATTAGAATGCGCCAACATTTCAACAATTTCAAGCGCTTGTTCACCATTATCAGGTTGAGAAAGAATGAGTTCATCAATATTAACACCAAGTTTTTTAGCATAGACGGGATCAATCGCGTGTTCGGCATCGACGAAGGCGGCACGACCACCACGCTTTTGCGCTTCTGCAATTGCGGTCAGTGCAAGGGTTGTTTTACCACTGGATTCAGGGCCAAAAATCTCGATAATCCGACCTTTGGGGTAACCACCAACGCCTAGCGCCATATCCAAAGAGAGAGAACCTGTTGGAATGGTATCGACTGCGGTTTCAGGTCTTTCACCCAATTTCATGACTGCACCCTTACCATAAGTTTTTTCTATATTACGTAATGCTTCTTCAAGGGCTTCATCTTTTAAGTCTTTTTTTTCTTTTTCTTTTGCCATAACCTTATCCTTTTTTGTCCTTTATACTATAACAACTATTTAAGGGACACACTATAATAGGTGCTTATAAAGTCTTCTAACATTTGGATTGCCATTTTTAGACCAGCTTGTTGAATGTATACCCTTGAACCCTTGGCATGACCTAATCTTATAAGTTCGTGCTCTCCATCACTAATACCAACATAAAAATCCCCGACAGGATGTTTGCCCTGAATCGAAGGACCAGCATTACCGGTTGTCATGATAATGATTGAATTTGGAGAAGTCGAGAGTGCCTTACTTAAAAACTTTTTTACTAATGCTTCTGAAACCGGATCTATATTGCGAATGGCGTCCATACTGATACCTAAAAATTGAGCTTTGGCTTCAAGTTGATACAAAACCAACCCTTGTTTAAACCATTTCGATGCACCAGCGTGTTTAATAAAGTGATTGGCAAGGAGACCACCGGTAAAACTTTCAATGGTTTGAATCGTTAATTTTTGATCAACTAATGTTTGTATTAATTTATTCATGCGAGCTAAAAATTCCACGATTATTGGAAAGATAAGAGATTAACGAAATCAAAGAAACCAAAGCAGCAAGATAAAGTATGATATCTGTAATCGTGAATCCGTTTGGTAAATTTAAAAATCCAAACACAGCATCATTTAAAAATACAAAAATAATAGCGATAATTTGCATCACTGTTTTTAATTTTCCAATCTTACTGGCTGCAATCACTTTTCCTTGGGAAATCCCAATCATACGAATACCATCGACTGCTAAATCGCGAATTATCATGATGATCACAATCCAAGCAGGAACACGAATGAGTTCAATTTCTACCCAATTTGGTGTAATCATCAGTAAGATGAAAGCACTATTGGTAAGAACTTTATCAGCAAAAGGGTCAAGAAATTTTCCAAAATTAGTAACTAAATTAAGTTTCCGTGCAAGATAACCATCTAAGAAATCTGTAAAGGAAGCGATCACAAATAATGCCAACGCAACAAAATAGGGTAAAGGAATAAGGGTTGAACCTAAGTTTACATTTGAAACCGTTTCATAGGGAAACAGCATAACGCCAATCATAATTAAAACAATCATAAATCGGGCAATGGTGATTCGATTAGGTAAATTCATAATCCTTTATTTCTGGTAACCCTGTAAGCCATGTTCTGTAATCGATGATCATTTATCTCTATCTTGCGATAGGAAGGTTCCACTTCGGTTAGTGGTTCCTCCTTCCCCGACCAAATTTGGGTTTCTCGCTCGTGGGGTTTGCCTCGTTGCACCTAGTCGTTTCCAACTAGCTTCGTCACTGTGGCACTTTCAGGTATCGCCCAACCTTACGGTAAGGGAAGGGACCGCCGTCATATGTTGCCATATGCCTAACGTTATTCGTTGCGTTAGCACAAACACTACGGACATCACAGCCCGTGCGAGCATGGACTTTCCTCTAGGTTATCCTAGCGATCATCCGGGTTACCAACTTTATTTTAACTTATTTGGGTCAATCCCGAGTTTAAATAGTTCTTTTTCGTAAATTCCAATCTTCTTAACCAAAAGAAAGTTATCTTGATTAATTTCTACCGTTTTATTAGCATTGATGACTTTTACTTTATCTTTCATATCAGCGACTTGAATCTCTAAATCAGAAATTTTCTTCTTTAAGGATTGAACGAGTTGCGCTTGCTGCTCTAAGATAGGTAATTCTTGTTTGATAAATAATTCAATTTGGAGATAATCTTGTAAAATTTGATCTAAGAATAAATCAACTTCATGACCATTGTAACCCTTCATGTCGGGTGAGAACTTTTTATTAAGAATGCTTTCAGAAGTAAGGTTTTTCTTCATAACTTGCTCATATTATAAAGGATTGAAACAAAAAGTGAGTATATAATAAAATGAACTTATGAAAAAGTTAGCAAAGTTACTTGCTCATCGTCGTACGGTTGTTTTTCTCGACCTCGAAGGAACCCAACAATCTCATGAATTAATTGCCATCGCTGCCATCAAAGCAACTTTAAACGAAGATTTAACCATTAAGAAATCATACAAGGGTATGTTTCATTTAGTAAGACCCAAAAAAGAAGTTGGACGTTATGTTACGCAATTAACGAATATCACCGAAGTTGATGTGGTTGATAAAGGGGTTAGCTATGCAAAAGCTATGCTTGCTCTACGAAATTATGTTGGTAAAAACTTTAACAAAACTGCATTCATCGTTTTTGGTAATCATGATAGTCGAATCTTTCATCAATCCTTTCATTACTCTCCGGATGCGGATGAAAAGATTGTTAAGAATGTTACCCATAATTTAATTGATTTTTCATTATTCCTTAGTGAATTCATTAAAGATCAAAATGGCAATCCC
>JBEDEK010000125.1:0-4780 GCA_041175745.1 Bacillota bacterium
CCACTGAAGACTTTATCTTTCTATGGCAAAATGCGAATTCTGTAATCATCGGAAGAAATCAAAACACCATTGAAGAAGTTAACGCCCAGTATGTCTTAGAACACCAAGTAAATGTGGTTCGTCGCATCACAGGTGGTGGAGCAGTTTATCATGATTTAGGTAACTTAAACTTCTCATTTATTACCAATACGACGAAAGATAATGTGAATAATTACCGTAAATTTACCGATCCTGTTATTCAAGCTCTCCAAAGTTATGGGGTACCGGCTGAATTTGGTGGCAGGAACGACATACTCGTTGAAGGGATGAAAATTTCTGGTAATGCTCAAGCCTTCCACAAACATCGATTCCTTCATCATGGAACCATTTTATTTAATGCAGATTTAACCATGCTTGGAAAAATCTTAAATCCAAAACCAGACAAAATTGAATCCAAAGGAATTAAGTCGGTTCGTTCTAGAGTCACCAATATCTTGCCGTATTTTAATAAAGTTCCAACGATGAAAGAATTTAAAAGTCGCTTATTAGAAAAATTATTAAACACAACAGATATCAAACCCTTTATCTATCAATTAACTGCAAAGGATTTAAACAAGATCGATGAATTAGTTAAAACTAAATTTTCTACTTGGAATTGGAATTATGGGGAATCACCAGCCTTCACGATTGAAAAATATGGTCGTTATGAAGGTGGAGGCGTATCCTTTCGTTTAAATGTAGAAAATGGCCTGATTAAATCCGTGAAAATTTTTGGTGACTTTTTAGGAACCAAGGATATTTCAGATGTTGAAAAAACGTTATCTAATACACCCTTTCAACGTGATGCAGTGAAGACAAAATTGAGTCCATTAAATCTTGATGAATACTTTTTAAAGATTACGTTGGATAATGTTTTAGATTGTTTATTTGCCTAGTATTGAATGTAAAAAGCCATCGCATCAACGATGGCTTTTAAATTGATTTTTTATTCAACTAATTAAATATGAATCGGTTTATCAATAATACCGTGAGCTGCTTCCATCATCATTTCTGCTAATGTTGGATGAGGATGAATCGTATGCACAAGTTCTTCTGCTGTAGCTTCTAAATTAATTGCGAGTGAAGCTTCTGTAATCATTTCAGTTGCGGATGGTGCCATGATGTGAACACCGATGATTTCATTATAAGGTTTAGAGACAATGATTTTCACCAAACCATCTTTTTCATTTTCACCCATCGCTTTTCCATTGGCTGCAAGCGGAAAGGTAGAAACTTTATAATCGATTCCTTTTAACTTAGCTTCTTGTTCAGTGACCCCGACCATTGCGATTTCAGGGAATGTGTAAATGCCACTTGGAATGGCATGGTAATCCATCTTAGCGTCTTTACCTTGAATGTGATCAATCGCCACCAAACCTGCGTGAGAAGCGACGTGGGCAAGCATGAACTTACCGGTGACATCACCAATGGCATAAACATTGGGAATCGACGTTTGCATGTGTTCGTTCACTTGAACACCGGTTTTTTCCATCGCTAAGTTGAGAGAAGCAAAACTACTTATATTCGGTTTCATTCCAACTGCCATCAAGACTTTATCCGCTTGAATTTCAATGGTTTTGCCATCTAATTCATAACCCACAGATCCAGAACCAATTGCATTAACAGTGGCAGAGGTAATGATTTGAATACCATCTTTGGTGATCTTCTTTTGGAATAGATTACGTAATTCTTCATCCACGGATGAAAGAATCGTAGGCAGTCTTTCGATAACGGTAACTTTTGTACCTAAAGAATTGAAAATGGTAGCAAATTCTAAACCAATGACACCACCACCGACAATAACCAATGATTGCGGCAAGGTTTTTAAATCTAAGATTTCTTTACTCGTTAAAACAAAGCCATTATCAAAAGCTTCTTTAAGACCGGAAATAGGAGGCATAATAACACTTGCCCCTGTAGCAAGAATCAAATACTTTGTTTCGTATGTTTCTTCACCAACCTTCACATGATTGGCATCTATGACTTCGGCATATCCTTTAATAAGGGTTGCACCATTCTTCTTAATTAAAGAAGATACGCCACCCGTTAATCGCCGAACGACAGAGTCTTTGCGTTTCACCATCTCAGGAAAATTAGCGGTAAAGGAATCTGGTTTAACATCAATACCGTAGTCTTTTGCATGTTTAAATTGTTCAAAAACTTTGGCAGATTTTAAAAGGGTTTTCGTTGGAATACAACCCCAATTTAAACAGACGCCACCAACATTATCTTTTTCAACAATGGCAACTTTTAAACCAAGTTGACCAGCTTTGATTGCTGCAACATAGCCACCTGGGCCACCGCCAACGATGAGAACATCAAAATTTTGCATCGGTTTCACCTAGCTTAAGAATAAGAAAATTTGCATAGGGTCCGATAATAATTCTTTAACTTTCAGTAAGAATCGACCACCATCAGCACCATCGATAACACGATGATCAATGGTTAATGATAAAGGTAACACATCACGAATCACAATTTGATCGCCTTCAACCACAGGCTTGCGATAAATACTACCAACACCTAAGATGGCAAGTTCAGGGTGCTTAATCACTGGTGTACCGAGTTTAATACCGGTCGTTCCATAATTGGTGATGGAGAACGTACCATTTTGTAATTCTTCTAGTTTAACGGTTCTTGCACGAGTAGCAGCACCAAGGGTTTCGATTTCTTTGGCTAAGGTCACAATCGATTTTTGATCGGCATTTTTAACATTAGGAACAATCAAACCATCTGGTGTGTCAACGGCGACACCAATATTGATAAAGTCCTTATACACAATTTCTTCTGCTTCATGATCAAATGAAGCGTTAAAAATGGGATAGTCTTTAATCGCCATGGTGACAGCCTTAACGATGAATGGTAAATAAGTTAACTTGATACCTTTTTCTTCTAATTTTGCTTTTTGTGATCTACGGAATTCCACTAATTTAGTGACATCAATTTCATCCATTAAAGTCGTAGATGGGATGACTAAATTGGCAGTATTCATCGATTTTACAATTGCTTGACGTAACTTTGAAATCTTCACGCGTTTCACGCCTTCTTTTGGTAAGGCAGGCATAGAAACGGATTGGAAAGCAAACGTTGAAGTCGCTTGAGATTGGCTTAAAGAACCAGTAGTGGATTTTGCAGCAGCTTGAATATCTGCTTTCATAATCCGACCTTGTTCACCCGATCCCTTGAGTTTGGTGATATCAACTTTTAAATCAGCTGCCATTTTACGTGCAACTGGGGTTGCTAACACTTTACCTTTGTTTTCAACTGCAACAGTACTATTTTCAAAACCTTCATTTGAACTGGCAATGACTTCATTAGAGACAACGACTTCACCTACAACCGCAGCACCTTTTTCTTCAGCAGCTTGCTTTTTCACTTCTGGTTTAGGTGCTTCTTTTTTTACTTCTGCTTTTGGTGCTTCTGTAACAGTGGCGTTACCTTTGCCTGAATCGTCTATGATAACAAGGGTTTCACCAACGTGAATCGTTTGACCTACTTCGGCTCCTAATTTGGTGATAATACCAGCCGCTGGAGCAGGAATTTCTGCATTCACTTTATCGGTTTCAACCACACATAAGACATCGCCTTCTTTAACTTTATCGCCAACTTTAAAGAACCATTTTAAAATTTGTCCTTCGTGCAGGCCTTCACCAATATCCGTAAATTTAAAGTCGTACATGGTTTACCTCCTTAAAGTTTAAACGACATGAGTTTTTTAATTTCGTAACTAATTCTCTTCACATCTGGAACGTGGTGGTATTCACCACGTGCAAGTGGAACGGTGATATCAGGACTGGTCACACGCGCAGGAGCAGCTTCGAGTGATAAGAAGCAGTTTTCAGTCACGCGCGTAATAATTTCCGAAGCAACACCTAAAGTCTTAATTGCTTCTTGGACAACAATTAAGCGTCCAGTTTTGCGAACCGATGCATAAATCGTTGGGTAATCAATTGGGGCAATCGAACGTAAATCAATCAGTTCAACACGAACACCTTCTGCTTCTAATGCTTTGACAGCCTTGAAAGTATCATGAACCATTGCGCCCCAGCTAACCACGGTTAAATTAGGGTCTTTGGCAGCATAGAAAACTTTGGCTTTACCGATTGGAATTAAATATTCGTTTTCGGGCACTTCTTGTTTGAAGGCGCGATAAATTTTCTTTGGTTCTAAGTAAACAACTGGATCCGGATCTTGAATCGCTGATGCAAGTAAACCTTTAGCATCATATGGTGTAGCTGGATAAACAATTTTTAAACCAGGAATATGGGCAAATAAAGTTTCAATTGCTTCCGAGTGGTGTTCAAGGGCGCGAATACCACCGCCCATGGGTACGCGAAGCACCATTGGAACAGTGAAGCGACCGCGGCTACGATTACGCATACGTGCAGCGTGAACGGCTAATTGGTTAAATCCATTGAACATGAATCCATCAAATTGCATTTCGGCTACAGGCTTTAATCCATTGATCGCCATTCCAATTGCTGAACCAACAATTCCCGCTTCGGAAATGGGGGTATCAAAGCAGCGAAGTTCGCCAAATTCTTTTTGTAAGCCAGCTGTGACACGGAAGACACCACCTTCAAAACCTGCGTCTTCACCGAAGACAACAACGGTTTTGTCTTTTCTCATTTGTTCGAATAAACCAGTATTAATTGCCTGTAACAATGTCATTTCTGCCATGGTTATTTACCTGCCGTTTCTTTCACAAAGTTTTTTAGATATTCTTTTTGTTCTTTTAATTCGTCTGTAAGTGTTGCATATG
>JBEDEK010000126.1:0-3216 GCA_041175745.1 Bacillota bacterium
AGTTTAAATTCAGAGATAGTAATAATATCATCGACCATTTTTTTAACTTTGATTTTGGTTTCGGTTTCCTCAAAAGTATATTCCGTTTCGATGTAATTGAATTCATCTAAATTGGCACGAAGGATAATTTTATTTTCGCCTGCTTCTTGGGTTTTGCTGCCCGTTACAACATATCGAATGTTGTTATCGATTACCAAATCTCCATTAAATACATAGTAGGTTTCATCTTCGATCACTTCTGAGCTTTCAACATTGTAGTACAGCGCATAAGGTACTGCTAAACCCTCAATGTCATAGACGACAAAAGTATCAAGAAATTCAAAGTTAATATTGTCAGATACTTGTGAGACGATGACTGGTGCTTGGTTGGTCCCTAAAAATTGTTCAAAGACGGTTAAGTAAGGATTGAGTAACGACATCGTTTGTTCAAAGTTGATGGTTTCACGTTCACGTGAAGGTTTAAGTTTAGCTTGTAATAAAGGATTCAATAAAAGTTGAGGATTATTGATTGATAAATTGGTTAACAACGTCGCGGAAGTGATACTTGATATAGAAATGGCTTCTTTATCATTGTTGAGCCTTAGAGGTGGTAAAACAACCTGACTTGATACTGGTAAAGAGGTTTCAGATGTTTGGGATGATGTAATGGATGTTAGTGTTGATTCACTGGATGGTGCAATGGGATTGGTATTTTGAATCACAATTGCAAAGATAAATATACCAGTGATGACCGTGGCAACTGGTAAAAGTTTCAAGAATGAGAAGGATGATTGCTTAGGAAAATTTTCCAAAATAAAGGGTCGAAGATTCGGCATCTTATCTTCAGCTTCTTGTTTGATTTTTTTTAAGACATCTTTTTCGTTCATTTTTTTAAAGCCCCCTTCATTTTTTTAATCGCTTGGTTATATTTCCATGTGATGGTTCCAATCGGCATATTCATCATCAAGGCAATTTCTCGGTGTTTGTATTCACTAATCGCATATAGGAAGAGAATTTTTTGCTCATCTTGATCAAGGATTTTCTTTGCTAATGTAATCACAGGAGAACCTAAATCATAGATGTCTTGACTACTTGGCATCGTCGCTTCTAAGGTGTCTCTTTCAACTTGCGTTTCTCGGTCGCGAACCTTGATAAGGTTTAATGCTGTATTCCGAGCAATCGTGAGAATCCAATTCATCCCGTTAGTTGTGAGTTGGTATTGATGAATGTTATCCATCACTTTGAGATAAGTGTCTTGCATCACGTCTTCCGTTAACTGCGTATCGTGCAAATATGGAAGGATGAAAGCAAAGACCCCGCGACGGGTTTGTTCGTAGAGATCTTGCATCGCTTGCTTTTTCCCTTTTTTGATTTGTAATAGTAATGCGTTAATGGGGTTCATCAAGCATAACTTTACACGGAAACGATGCGGACTTCTACCCCTTTAAAGGGAGCATCTCAAGGGGACTTAAGATGCTACTTATTTAACAAAGAAGTGCTTGAATTTATTGGTGTTTGGATTTGAATATCAAGTAAAGATGAAAAATTAATTGTTTTTTCGTTTATTTTTAGCCATTTTTCATCAAAATTGATTTGCTTAATGATTCCTTTTTCAGTTATTTTTATACCATCTTTAAAATAAACCACCAATCCAACTTGACCTTTGGCAATGAGTAGATTAGCGTTGATGATTGCAGCCTGATCTTGACTCACGTGAGGTTTTTCAATCTTTGCTTTGGATTGTTTCATTCTCAAAATCGTACCCTTTTGTTCAATTAACGATGCATAAGCCGCCCACTTTTTCATGCCGCGATCACTCATTTACGATGGCCTCCGATTAAAGTGTGTCGTTCCCGTGTGGTTGATGCTTTTAACAAAGCTGAAGTTCTTAAAATGGCATTATGTCCGTAGCGTTCTTTAATCTGTGCAATCGTCACTTGTAGACGTCTTTTTTTATCCGTAGTTTCTGCATCTTTAAATAAATCAAGTTGCTCACGATCGAGTGGATTTAATTTACGAAAGGCAAAGGTAATATTACGAATTGGTTTCGGCTCAACATACCGATGATAGATTCTCATCAATGCTTCATAAAGGGTATCTTCATCATCCGTCGCTCGGATCAAACTCATTTGATGAGAGAAACCACCCAAACTTGCTGAGTAACCAATGCTGAGATGGACGAGTGAACTCAATTGACCTTGAAGACGTAAACGCAAGGTTAAATCATCACACATTTCTCTGATGACAACAGGAACTTCATCCACCGAATAATCGCGATAAAGTACTTGCCCCATACTAATGCCTGGCTCTTTGGGTTGATATTTTTCACGAATGTTGGAGTGATCAATCCCATTCGCGTGGTCATGAAGTTGTTTCCCCATCACGCCATAAAGCGCAATCAATTTATGTTCGGGATATTGCGCAAGATCTTGAATGGTCATGATACCTAATTGGTGTAAACGATGTTCCATACGTGAAGCAATGCCCCACATTTCACCAACTGGTAAGGGCCAAAATTTTTCTTGGATATCGTGTTGATGCCATGTAGCAATACCGTCTTTTGCTTTTTTAGCTTCGATATCTAAAGCACTCTTTGCTAGAAATGGATTATCACCAATACCCACGGTTGCTAAAAGTTTGAGTTTACGATAAATCGTATCCTTGATGGTCTTCATTAACTCATGAGGGGTTTGTTGGTATAACTTTAAATAAGGACCAAGATTTAAAAACGCTTCATCAACGCTATAAATATGTAAATCATCTTCACCAACAAAATCTAATAGAATCGACATTACTTGGGCAGACTTTTCTAAATACAAACTCATGCTCGGGGTGGCGAAGATAATATCGTCTCGTTTAGGAAGTTCAAAAACCCGTAATCTTGAGGGAATCCCTTGAAGACGGAGAAAAGGTGAAACGGCCAATACAATCGTACCCGTACCCCTAGATTTGTCAGCCACAATTAAAGGGGTTGTGTATGGATCTAAGCCCCGTTCAACGCATTCAACCACTGCATAAAAAGACTTAAGATCGAGCACAGCGACCACGGAAGGATAGTTCAAGATGGGGTGAATATTTTTTAACATAATTGGTTAAGGGAATTTTATTTTACCGAGTGGAGGTGTAAGAAATCACGTTAATTTTTTTATGAAAACATTTCTAATTTATTTTTAATTAAAACCATCAAAAAATGATAGAAAAAAGTAAAAATCAAATAGCAATTATGTTATATTAAGA
>JBEDEK010000127.1:0-3623 GCA_041175745.1 Bacillota bacterium
AAATTTAAATCAGATTTAGATGAATTATTAAATCATCGCTTCCATGTTACTGTTTTAACCTTTCCCACCATCTTTGCTTTCACGTTCACCGTTCTTCCTTTAATTTTTATGATCCTACTAGCATTTACCAACTTTGATCGCTTTCATCAACCACCTGGTACCTTATTTACCTGGGTCGGTTTAGATAACTTTATGGCGATGTTCTCTGGCCAAGCAGGTTATTATCGTTTCTTACCAGGGACACTTGTACAAATATTAAGATGGTCATTTATTTGGGCATTCTTTGCTACTTTTTCCAACTACTTTTTTGGCATCATCTTGGCATTAATGATTAACAAAAAAGGAATTAGACTGAAGAAACTATGGCGAACAGCATTTGTGATTACCATTGCTGTGCCTCAGTTTATTTCCTTGCTTGTAATTAACTTTTTCTTGAATGATTTAGGACCACTCAAAAACTTCTTTGTTGAAATGGGATGGGTCGGTCAAGGATTTAGCTTTTTAGGTATTGCTGAAAATGCGAGAATCACCGTCATTATCGTGAACCTTTGGGTTGGCGTTCCTTATACGATGCTGATGACATCTGGTATTTTAATGAACATTCCTCAAGATTTGTACGAAAGTGCGACGATTGATGGTGCTGGGACGATTACGAAGTTCTTTAAAATTACCATGCCTTATATGTTCTTTGTTACGGGGCCTTCATTATTGACAGCATTTATTGGTAACATAAACAGTTTTGGTGTCATTTACTTCTTAACCGGTGGCGGTCCAAGTTCACAAACGCTTTTCCAAGCGGGTGAAACCGACTTACTCGTCACGTGGTTATTTAAACTGACCTTGTTTGAACAAGATTATAAGATGGCATCTACGCTTGGCATCATTATTTTTATCATTTCCAGTTTTATTTCCTTAATCATGTTCTCTAAGATTAAAGGCGTTAAAGATGAGGAGGCCTTCCAATAATGATTGAAATCAAAAAAAAGAAACCATCATTTTTTGGCAGTAAAAAGTTTTTAGAAACCACATCAAACCTCTTTGTTTATGCTTTTTTAACCATTCTTTCGATCATCTGGGTGATTCCCATTTTTTGGTTGGTGATTCAATCCTTTAGAGCAGAACCAGGCTCTGTTCAGGTTAACTTTTTTCCTCAAAGTTATACCTTACAAAACTACATCAATCTTTTTGATCCAGTTGCCCTTGCGCAAACGTCCATTAGCTTTCCGCAATGGTTTTTAAATACCTTAATCATTGCCACTGTGACGATGGTGGTTTCCACGATTATGGTGTTATTAACCAGTTATGCGTTTTCAAGATTACGCTTTGGCGCACGTTTACCGATGATGCAATTGATTTTGATTCTCGGGTTATTTCCAGGATTTATGTCAATGATCGCGGTGTTTAACATTTTAAAATTATTGAATCTAACAGGCAATATTTGGGGATTAATCTTTATTTATTCAGGTGGCGCCGGCTTTGGTTATTATATTGCGAAAGGCTATTTTGATACGATCAGTAAAGCAATCGATGAGGCGGCCATGATTGACGGTGCCTCACGTTCGCAAATCTTTTGGCACATTATTCTCCCTTTATCGAAACCGATTGTCATCTTTACTGCCTTAACATCGTTTATTGGTCCTTGGGGCGATTATATTTTCGCCCGTGTCATTCTCTTGGATAACACCGAAAGTTATAACGTTGCTGTTGGTTTGGTCTGGATTACCCAACGGGAAAATATTACCCAATACTTTACAACATTCCTTGCAGGTTCTGTTTTAGTCGCCTTACCTATCACTTTGTTATTTATATTCATGCAACGATACTATATCGAAGGGGTGACCGGCGGGTCGATTAAAGGCTAGCGATGAAGCGTCATTTAGGTTTCTCCTTACTTGTCGTTTTATCGACATTGGTTTCTGGGTGTGTTAATCCTACACCAAGTTTCTCTTATGATATTGAGCCGATTAGCAATGTGAATGGTTCGGTTTGGTATGAAATCTTTATTCAATCATTTTACGATGCCAATGGTGATGGTATTGGTGATTTAAATGGCGTCACAGAAAAATTAGATTATCTACAAGACCTTGGGGTTTCAAGCATTTGGTTTATGCCAATTCATCCAGGTAGTTCTTATCATTTGTATGATGTGACAAATTACTACGAAATCGCCCCTAAATATGGAACCATGTTTGATTTTCAATATTACTTAGAAGAAGCAAAAGCGAGGAATATCAAAACCATTCTTGATTTGGTTGTAAATCACACATCAAATTCCCATCCTTGGTTCCAAGAAGGATTACTCGATTTTGTTAATGATAGTTGCGGCAGTCCTGCGAGTAAATGTCATTATTATAATTTTTCACGGACCCGTAGTGAAGGATACGAACCTTATGGTGGTGGTGTGTATGCAGAAGCAAGATTTTGGTCTGGTATGCCTGATTTAAACCTTGAAAATCCCTTTGTTCGAGATGAAATTGAAGCCATTATGCAATATTGGTTTGATTTGGGTGTTGATGGCTTTCGCCTCGATGCAGTCACCTCTTATTTTACCGGCGACGTCAACCGAAACATTGAATTTTTATCTTGGATAGGTGATACAGCAAAAAGCATCAAATCCGATAGTTTCATCGTCGCGGAAGGACCGTGGTCGATGACATCAAACGGTCTCTTACAATATTACCCAGGGCGCGTGGACTCCTATTTTAATTTTCCTGTTTCGGTTACTGGTAATCGGATTGTCGACCGCGTGCGTTTACAACAAGGATATGACTTAGCAAGAGTGAATGCGTTATTTAATCAAAATCTCTTTGCCTTAAGACCTGACGCGATTGATACACCATTTTTAAGCAATCATGATCAAAGTCGAGTAGCAGGAATTCAATTTGTGGAAAACAATGAGCTTTATCACAAATTATTAGCGTCCATATATTTACTGATGCCAGGGCGTCCGTTTATGTATTATGGTGAAGAAATTGGACTAAAAGGTTCGGGGAGAGATGAAAATAAAAGATTACCTTTGATTTGGTCAGAAACGGATAAAACGGGGCAAACCAATCCCGCATCTGCGGCAGATTACAACATGAATTTACAAGTCACCAAAGGCATAGAGGATCTTAAACTGGTGCTAAACAGTCTTTGGAATCATTATAAAAAAGTGATCTCTATTCGAAATAAATATAACAACACGATCGAAAAAGCATCCATCACTGCTCTCAATTTAGATACAAGACTTTATACGTTACAGTATGCTCAAGATAACAACGATTTAACGATTATAACGAATGTAACCGATGTTGATATAACCCTTAGTAATACACTTGGCTTATCGTTATTAGAAGGTATTTATCCAACCACAACAAAAGGTAGTGTTAGTACGGATTCAATCTTCGTTCCGGCTTTCTCAACACTTATCCTTCAATAAAGGGGGCTTTGATGATGATGGATTTAAAAAGGTTGTTGCTTGCAGGGATATTGTTAACAGCGTGCGGCACGAGTGTACCCAATCAGAGCATTAAACTCAAAGTGTGGGGACCTCAACAAGAACAAAACTTTTTATTTGGCGCTGCTGAACGATATCAAGAAGCCAATCCAGATTTAAACATTGAATTTGAAATCGCTGCGGT
>JBEDEK010000128.1:0-3596 GCA_041175745.1 Bacillota bacterium
GAGATTTTTATGAAGTCCTTGGTGTCAGTAAAAATGCCTCCAAGGAAGAAATCAAAACAGCATATCGTAAATTAGCAAAGCAATTCCATCCAGACATTAATAAAGCTCCGGATGCTGAAAAGAAATTCAAAGAAGTGCAAGAAGCTTACGATGTGCTTTTTGACGACCAGAAAAAAGCTGCTTATGATCAATTAGGCCATGCTGCTTTTGATCAAGCTGCCGGAGGTAATCCATTTCAAGGTGGCGGTTTTGGAGGCTTTTCTGGCTTCCAAGATGTCGACATGGGTGATATTTTTGGATCTTTTTTTGGCGG
This sequence comes from Bacillota bacterium, assembly GCA_041175745.1. GTDB lineage: Bacteria > Bacillota_I > Bacilli_A > RFN20 > CAG-826 > UBA970. The sequence continues at coordinate 314 of JBEDEK010000128.1, forward strand.
TGGTCAACGAAGAAGTCGTCAACCATCTGGACCACAGCGTGGTGCTGATACTCAAATGCGATTACGCATCGATTTCATGGATGCAATCAATGGAAAGAAACTGGTCATTCCCATTCAATATGATGAGAGTTGCGTGACCTGTGCTGGAACTGGCGCTCGCTCTAGTTCGGATTTAGAAACTTGTAGACAATGTGGTGGATCGGGTAAGCAACGTGTTCGTCAACGAACGATTTTGGGAATGATGGAAACCGAAACCATTTGTGATAACTGCCAAGGCCGTGGTAAAAAAATTAAGCATGAGTGTCAGTCGTGTAGTGGTAAGGGATACAATCGTGTTAAAACAGACATAGAAGTGAACATTCCAGCGGGTATAAACACTGGACAACAAATTCGCATCGCTGGTAAAGGTGAACGCGGTGATTTAGGTGGTCCTAACGGTGATCTTTATCTAGAAATTGCAATTAATAAGCATCCACATTTTTCAAGAGAAGGAAATGATATTCATCTAGAAATCCCCCTATCATTTGTCGATGCAACCTTAGGTGTTACCATCGATATTCCTACCGTTTATGGAGATGTTTCCATGATTATTCCCGCTGGTACTCAGCCTGATAAAGTACTAAAAATCAAAGGCAAAGGCGTCAAAGACTTACGTGGTCAAACTCCTGGTGATCAATATGTGCACCTTAGAATCGAAACTCCAAGTAATCTAACCAAAAAACAAAGAGAACTACTTGAGGCATTCCGTGATGAAAGTAAAGAAGATGCATCTTATAAAAAATTTAAGAAGTTTTTTCGAAATTAATTTATAATGACGTTATGACTAAAACTTGTCGCAAATGCGGTACCGCGTTTACAGAGGATTTAAATACCTGTCCTGTTTGTAAAACAGCGATTATTCAAACAGAAGCCCAAAACCAAGTAACTGCCTCTTATGCGGCCTTAAAAGATCAACTTGAATTGGTGTCTTTAAAGTCGAGAGGGATTGTTGTCTTAACTTTTATGCTTGCTGGCTTTCTTGGTTTAGGGTGGTTTTATCTTGGATTCCAACGTCGTGGATTCATTCATTTGGCCATCACTGCAGTCTTCTTGATTTTATCCTTAACCATTTTATCAGGAGAAAGCTTCATCATACTTCTAAGCTTAATGATCTTCCAAACAGTACTTGCGCTTTATTATTTATTTAACCCTGACGCAAAAGATGCTCGGGGAGAATTGTTGAAATAACATGATCCGTATCTTTGCCTCTTGGCAAGATCGGGTTATTTTATCAGCGGATGATGAACATCATTTGGTAAATGTTTTAAGAGTGCTTCCTGGTGAGAATATAGAACTTTTAATGGAAGGAAAAGTATTTTTGGGTGTTGTTAAAAAAACCAAACCTTTGCATATAGAAAAGCTCGATCTTATTGATGCTAGTCACGAATTACCAATTCGAATTACTTTAATTTATCCTGTGGTAAAAGGTGAAAAAATGGATTGGGTCGTTCAAAAGGCAACTGAACTCGGCGCGGATGAATTGATACCTTGTTCAAGTGAACGAAGTGTTGTGCATTGGGATCAACATGACCTAGACAAGAAATGGGCTCGCTTTCAAAGAATTATCAAAGAAGCAACCTTACAATCCAAAAGAGAAACATTGATGAAAATGAATCGGTATTTAAAATTAACCGACGCCTTTAAGCTAGATTTCACATCAAAGTGGATTGCTTCTGAATCTCATTTACAATCCTACATACCGAATTCCCTAAAATTTAAAAAAGGAAACATGATTAGTTTAGTCGTTGGTCCTGAGGGTGGTTTGAGTGCAAATGAACTAACATTAGCTCAAACAAACGGTTATCAACCCTTCTCGTTAGGCCCCACCATTTTAAGATCTGAAACAGCCGTTATCGCAGCCTTATCATTACTGAGGGAAAGAGGATTTTAAATGGCGAACTATTTATTTCAATCTTGGCGAGAATCAAGACGGTACTTAAAATCCAAAGATGGTGTTTTTTTCACGCAACAAAAACATCGCTTACTTAAATATCCTTCGTTTAATCATTTATTCTCAAGTACCAGCGTTTTTTCGATGGTGAAGGCTGTGATTATCTTAAAAGGTTTAATTCAAAAAGACAGGATTGAAAACTATCTGAATAAGCAGGCAGAACAGTCTATCCAAAAACACGGTCGTATCAAACACCATTGGATTCGTGAACAATACTTGAAAGACTTGAACCTTACATTTCAATTTCAGGACGCATCGAATCAACTGATCATCCTCCCCTTTTTTAACCGAGCACTCAATTATATCTATCTTCAAGAACCCGATAAATTATTGGATTACCCATATAATCAACTTGAAGCTGACTTTTCCGCTTCTGTGATAGATGGTTTTGAACAATTTAACTGGAACTTGTTTTCCTCTAACTTCACATCGTTAGTAACTTTAACGCAACATGATCGATCGGCAAAAGCTTATTTTGAACCTTATTCTAGAACCATTCTCATCATCAATTACCAAGGAAGACTTGACGTCAGTATATCGATCTTTGATCGACAAATTCAAAAACCCAATCTTCAAGATTTAGACAAACGAATTGATCGAGCATTAAAAGGGTACTTTTTAGTCAATCGTGAGCAATTTATACGGCAATGTGAAACTGAGGGATTACTCTCCCCAGCATACGCCTCAAAGATGTTAAAAATTCAAAATGCTCCGTTCATTCGACGTGAAACTGAATAGTGTTTTTCATTGACTCATAGTATTTATCCCCCTATAATACTTAAGGAAATAAGGAGGTGGTTATATGGCAGTGCCATTTCATCGGACGTCGAAAACAAGAAGAGATAAAAGACGAACCCATTTTAAATTAAAAGTAACGAGTTTAGTCGCTTGCAATAATTGTGGAAAGCTTATTCGTTCTCACACTGTTTGCCCTTCATGTGGTTTTTATGCAAAAAAATCAATCATAAAGGTCGGAGAAACCGTTAAAGAAACACCAGTCAAGCAAGCCGAAAAGAAACCAGCAAAGAAAGCTAAAAAAGCTAAACCTGAAGCTGGCGAAAAGAAAGAATAAAATGCCCTAACGGGCATTTTTTATCTATGCAACATCTCGCAAAATATATTGATCACACCTTATTAAAACAAGACGCCACTTATTCACAAATTGAAACCCTCTGCCAAGAAGCGAAGCAATTCGATTTTATGTCAGTTTGTATTCAACCACATTTCGTGAGTTTTGCAAAACAAAAATTAGTGGAATCAACTGTAAAAGTTTGTACGGTTATCGGTTTTCCC
>JBEDEK010000129.1:0-3719 GCA_041175745.1 Bacillota bacterium
CTTTTTAATTTGTATCAAAAAATGAATTAAATTTTTTCTATTTCGGAGAAATCGACTTCCACAGATGTAGAACGACCGAAGAAAACGGTTTCCACCTTCACAAGACCTGAAGCCTTATCAATGGTGACAATCTTTCCTTCTGTTCCTTCAAGCGGTCCGTGAATCACTTTGACATGATCACCAACAGCATAACGGTCATACATGCCTGCATCCACCATGCCCATTCTCTTGAGAATCGGTTCCATTTGTTCTGGTGTCACTGGAATTGGTTTGGTACCGCCACCGGATGAACCTACAAATCCCGTGACGCCCGGAGTATTACGAACGACATACCAAGAATCATCCGTCATAATCATTTCAATAAAAACGTAGCCTGGATAAGCATTACGCATTTTTTTCTTGCCAGTAGGTGCGCCATTTTTAAACACAGCTTCTTCTTGTTCGACAACAAGAATTCTAAAAATGTAGTTTTCCATCGTCATGGAATTCACACGACGACGAAGATTATCTGCAACCTTGTTTTCGTGACTGGCGTAGGCGCTGACCACGTACCATTGCTTATCGCCGTTTACTGGGGTAGGAACGGTTGGTTGAATTGGATTTGGGTTTTCCATATGATCACTCCTATCTTAATGATTCAAAAGCACTGCGAATTTGACCTAGCAATTCCGCGACTGCTAAATCTTCGAGTGTTAATGCTAACGCTGAAAAAACAGTAATGATAATCACAACAACAATAGATGAGATTAAAGCATCTGTTTTGGGCCAGCGAACCCGTTTCGATTCACGGGTTACTTCTTGTAGGAATTTTTTTACATTCATTTGAGAACCTATTTACTTTCTTGATGAAGGGTTGAACGATTACACGATGGACAATATTTTTTTAATGCCAAACGTTGCTCGGCGACACCTTGACCTTTGCTTGATGTTTGGTAATTCCGCGAAAGACATACAGTGCAGATTAAAATTATTCTTTTTCTCATTCGGGATTTCCTATTTACAACTAAGCTTGTAAAGAATATATCAAGCTTGGTTTATAAAGTCAATCTTTTGTCTTATTGATCACGATATTTTTCTAGTATCCGTTTGGCGATTTTTGATATTTGGCGATAATGATCTTTCATAATCTTGGCTATTTCTGTGTAAGAGTATCCTAATTTCAAATATGCAATAATGGCCTTCTCCTTTGTGGTCAATGAAACATTTTCTGGTTCCAATAAATGATAAAAAGGATCGGAGAATGTTCGATATATTTTCGAATCATCTTCTCCAATCATTTCACTGAGTGAGGATCCTTCTTCAACTTCATAATCAAAAGAAATCGCGTGATTAATTGGCGCGTGTTGTTCTGAACTAAATCGCTTTAATTCATTCACTAATTCTCTTTGAAGTAAAAAATGATAAAAAGCATCAAAATTATTTTTCTTTGGATGATAAGCGTCAATGGCTAAAAGTAAGGTTTGAATGGCAACAATTTTTAAATCATCATAATCAACGCCACAGTATCGATGCATATACATCAATTTATGAATAAGGCGATCTTGTTTGGATTGCATTTTTTCTAACAGCATTTGCAAGGCTTCGAGGTTTTGACTGCGAATTAAAAAAATAAGTTCATCATCAGAGATAATCAGCATCATTTCATTATTTTGTAAGAGGAAAACGTTGTCGATAAACTTCGCCAAGCATAATCGCAACACTGGTCGCGGCATTAAAAGAATTGAGATGTTGGATGGGTATTTTAACTTTAAAATCAGCGTGTTCAAGTACCAGTCTTGAAATACCATCACCTTCACTACCGATAATTAATCCGATTGGACCTTGATAATCAACACTTCGATAATCTTGAGCGCCTTCTAAAGCTGTTGCAACGAGCCAGAAACGATGCTCCTTAAGGGTCATGATTGTTTGAGATAAGTTCGTGACTTGGATGATGGGTAAATAGTCCAAAGCCCCACTCGCTATTTTTGCAACGGTAGGATTGACATCAACTTGTCTATCTTTTTTTATAATCAAACCATGCACACCAAATCCAACTGCCGTGCGAATCATCGACCCCAAATTTAGTGGGTCTTCTATTCCATCCAATAAAATTAATAGCGGATTTTTTATGGAATCAATTGTTTTTAAAAACGTGTTTAATTCGGTGTAAGCAAATGGCGTGACACTAGCAACAATACCTTGATGATGCGTTGATTGCACAAGCGAAGTTAATCGGGAATCCTCTAACCTTTCTACGGATATGTGTTTCGTTTGGATGAGTGAAAGAATGGCAGCATCTTTAAAATGCGAAACCAAAAAAACTTTCTTTACTTTACCTGAACGAATACTTGCTTCTACAGCATGTTTTCCGTAGCGATATTGTTCCATAATGTTATATCGATCCTATCCAATATTTGTCTCAAATTATTCTATGTGGAAGGAAGTGGTAATTTCTAAAGGACTAACACGGATTTTTAAATCCTCAACGAGCATCAGTTCAGTGGCATGATTAATTTGCCCATAGGTCACGGTAATGCGAAGTACCTTATTTCCTTGAAACGTTGTGATTTGTGAATCGATGTTGCGTATCGCAGCTTTGACTTCTCTAGCAGATTCATGGATATTTCTTAAAACGGGTTGGTTATCCTTCACCAACAAAAATATTTTGGGAGCTTTACGATTAATGAATGCTTCAAACTTTCTTAACATCGTTAACGTGAACAATCCAACGAGTGACCCAGTAGTCGCAAGTAAAAATTGACCAGCACCAGCAGCTAATCCTATCGCCATTGCTAACCATAAAGTTGTAGCAGTGGTTAAACCTTTGATATCAAAACCATTTTGAATAATCGTACCTGCACCGATAAAACCAACCCCAGTGATAACTTGAGCGGCTAATCTAGCAGGGTCTCGATCAAGATTAAAATCTCCAAAGCCATAAATCGATAAAAGCATAATTAACGATGATCCTAACGCCACTAAAATATGGGTTCTTAAGCCTGCAGAGTGGCCATGATATTCACGTTCATAACCAATTAAACCAGCAAGGAAGGTTGCCATAACTAAAGATAATAAACTTAATAAAAAGTTACCAAAAGGTGGAATCAATTGGTTTAAGAAATCAACAAGAAATTGATCGATGGTTGCTACAGTCAGTAGGTTCATAGAGGCACTCCTTAAAATTTTCAAAAGAGAATATTTCGCTTATGAAGGATTTTTCTAATCTCATCCGATCGCCCAAAGTTTTGTTTGGATTTTGCTTCTAAGTATTCCTTATATAACTGGCGATCATCAGCAGTTAAAATCGGGAATTCAATCGCTAAACCAAGTATAGACAACATTGCCTGAATTGTAAAGAAACGGTTAAGAAGGTCGTTCATTGAAGGTGATTTTTGCCTTAATAACCCGTTAGCTTCTTTCAAGTATTGATGCAAAATCGTCAAGGCATTGGACGTATTAATGTCATCTGCCAAAGCTGACAAGAATAATAAAGGCGCTTTGCCTTGTTGACCAGAAATTGAGCCACCTTGAAGTTGTATAAAGGAAGCTAATTGGGCAACTCCGATTTGGATTTTCTTTAATTCTTGTTGGGCATTATCAATGATGATTTGAGAAATATTGACCGGCATCCGATAGTGCGTTGCAAGTAATAGATAACGAAGTAAGGGTCCAGAATAAGTTGCTAAAAAATCCTTTGCAAGAAAAATATTACCGGTTGACTTACTCATTTTTTCAGC
>JBEDEK010000130.1:0-6929 GCA_041175745.1 Bacillota bacterium
CAATACATTATTGGAATCCTACAATGTTGAGGATTTAGAAGAACTTAAAGATTATTTTGCATATCGCACCATGAAACAAGAAGTTGAAGATCGTTATTTCGATAACAATCTATCTAGTTTCGTTGTCGGTGATGAATTTGGTCCTGGGTATTTAAATGAACGTTTACCCTATCACGTTAAGCATATCCTTGTGAAAGTGTCTGCAGCTGGTGCTGATCTATATAATGGCAGAATTACTGAAGCTGAAGCTAAAAAGTTATACGCTGTTGCCAATCGTTTAGCCATTCAACGAAATGGTGAAACCTTTGGTGAAGTTGCTCGTGAAATGAGTGAAGACGGTTCAAAAGAACAGTTCGGCGACTTAGGCATTATGTCTAAGGCCACGAGTTTTGTGAATGAATTTAAATTAGGTATTTATGCTTACGATTCGGTATTTAACCAAAATAATGAAGTTGTAGAAAAAAGAGAACAATTAAATGTTCCAGAAACTGCCTTGGAATACTTTGATGAGTTAGGTTTAGCGACTATTCCATTCCATGCCTTTGTTTCGTTAGATCAATACGCCACTGTCACAAAAGATGTTAATGGGAACCCTGTGAATAACAACGATGCGCTTTATTACCCACGCAATATTATTTTTAATGAATATTTTAATCGTCATAATATCGCAGTCGTGACTCCTGAAAGTTTAGGGGGCGGCGACTTTAACTACGATGGTTTTAGAAACGTACCAGAACTCAATAACCAACGCGTTCTTACTGATGAAAATGGTAAAGTCATTCTCGTTGTTCGAGCGGGCACTGGATCAGGCGATAGTGGTTATCAAGGTATCCACTTTATTGTTGTTGAACGTTCTGCATTAATTGATGTCCAAAACGGCGTCAGCTTAGCAGATTACTACACAACGGAAATCCCTGGAACACCTAACTATCCAACGGCGGATGGGGAAGATTTAGTAACCTTTGTTAATTTCAATGTTTCAACAACTGCAAATTACAAAACACGTGCTGAAACCGTAACCAATGAAATTCGTAATTTTGATCGTTTCTTTAACTTTAGAATGTTAGAACAATTAATTGCCGAACAAGAAGTTACATTCGTCGATGAAGACTTAGAAGCTGCCGTCCTCAACTATATGGATGTGACGCGTAGAAGTGCCGCATTTGATCAAAATCTACAAGAAATCAATACTTGGAATACGTATATTGAATTCCTTCAGTATCAAACATTCCAAAGACAAAGATTAATTGATACCGATTGTGCCTATGCTTATCTAAATAACGATGGTGGCTTATTTAACCAAGGAGGGGTTTGCTATGTTCAACAATAAGATAAGAATTACTGCAATTACTTTAACCGCAGTCCTTTTAGTTGGTTGCTCCGAAATCACCGTTTCACCAACCGACAACGATGGCAACATTCTCAATGGTTTAGTGACGGAATTAGAAAAAAACGTCAATTCTGTCGTTTATGATGCCCTCCGTGACGGTGGTAATTTAACGCAACGTACACTAGAAGATGTGATGTTTCTTATTGCGGAAGATCGCATTGGAAATTATGAAGAACTATTGGTGTCTACGGATGCTGAGGATCAAGCTCTCGTTGAAAAAATTCAACGTCGTGTCAATGAAAAAATGTATAACCTGGTTGCCTCTGGTCAATACGAAACAAGAAACCTATTCTCAGAAGAAAGATTTGCTTACTTTGTCGAAAAGCAACTTTATACACTCAATCGAGAAGCGAATGATCCTTGGGTAACAGATTTTACTTTCCCTGCGCGAAACACTGAAGCTATTCTTTCTGGTGAAGTTTTAGAGCAAGCTATCCATCTTGAATATTATGAAAACTACATTAAAGATAATTTAATTCCTAAAATCTATCGTGAATTATTATCAGAAGAATATCTAATTCAAGAAGATTATTCATCTTTAGGTAGAAGTTATGCTCGTAAGGTAAATTATGTTGCTTTAAAGGTTTCGAGTGAATATCCCGAGGCAGTAAAGTATTTAATGGACACTTTTATTGATGAATACATCCTCAATGAAAACGTTAATACACCGGCAGACCTTGAATTGCTTGCGCGTGCATGGCGTGGTGTTGATACTAGCGAAGGTGCAGAAGACCGCAATTATACGTTTGAAATTGGTTCTCCAGAATTTGAATTACTAAATGATGCTGGCCTCGTTGGCGAAGGAACATTTAGAAATCTTTATGGTGAAATCTTAGATCGTTATGAAAAGATTGTTCCTGAAAATCCATTATTAACCAATAAGACCATTGAAAGCGAATTCACTGGTAATGGTCAATACACTCCGGAAATTGGTTTAGCAATCAAACGAAGAGAATTAATCAAACGCGACTTTACAACCGATGGTTGGCATATTAAAAATGGTGGTTTAGGTTCATTACCTGCAACTATTCGTGATCGCGTATTTAACATAGGTGTGGCCAATGCCATCGATCGGATTGATGATGAATCGGATAATGCTGCTTCTCCTGAAACCTCTGATTTCTTAAGAAAGATTAATGATGTGAGTTATTTGATTCCTCAAACCTCTCAACAAAACGATGCAAGAAACTTCTTACTTTATGATGCAAATAGTACCACTTATTACATCGTTCAAATTTTAGAAGCGGTTAATACAACGAAGATGAATGCTTCTGAAACATCAACCACCAACTACGATGCTATCGAAGGTGATAATGGTGAAAAACGTGAATTAATTGCCGGTGAAATCGCTAGTATTCTTGGTGCTCGTGAAGCAAGCATCAATGCGAGCAACTTACATTGGTTACAATTAGCAGATCTAAAATTCCACGACCAAACCATTTATGATTTCTTCAAAGAAAGCTTCCCATCGCTTTACGATGAAGAATCTGTAGCTTAATTAGGTCATATTCAATCGTGATAAAATAAGGAGAGAAATCTCCTTATTTTTATTTGATTGGAGGAACGATATGCCATCTACATGTGTCTTTTGCAAAATCATCGAAGGAACCATCCCTGCGTACAAACTTTATGAAGACCTTGATGTGATTGCATTTTTAGATATCAATCAAACCACGAACGGGCATGCTCTGGTGATTCCCAAAACGCATTATGACCATTTCATTGCCACACCAAAAACCCTAATGAATCAAGTGATGAATGTTGCGCAGCTGATTGGTCAAGCGCAAATTCAAATGCTCCATGCTAAAGGTGTTAACATTCTATCGAATGCATTGCCTGGAGCAGGCCAATCCGTGATGCACTTTCATGTGCATGTCATTCCAAGATTTGGACCTCAAGACCGCTTAAAGATTGAAATGCTTCAAAATCAATCCAAAAAAGTCTTAAATTTACCGGCACTTGTCAGTCAACTTAAATCAGCAATCGATTTAAAATAATTATTTTTTTGATTTATAAAAACTTCGGTCATCTAAAGGAAAAATACGATTGGTAAATTGCCCGTTTTCTGTTTGATCTAAAGCTTTATCAATCATCGTCATTTTTGCATCAAAATCATCAACCATGTGAACAAATAGCGCTTCTTTTGTTAAAGGTGGTACTGCACTTCCAAACTCAGGTTTACCATGATGAGCAAGAACCAAATGTTGTAATAACATCACTTTTTCGCGGTCAATTTTTAAAGTCTCACCTAAAGCAAATATTTTACTAGCCATAAATTGAAGATGACCAATTAATTTACCTTCTGTGCTGTATTTAGGAATAACAGCCCCTGTAAATTCGATGGTTTTACCTAAATCATGTAAGAGGATTCCTGCATAAATTAACGATGTGTTAATTTTTGGATATAACGGCATTAAAGCTTCCGCAACTTTAATCATCGACAAGGTATGGAAAATCAAACCTGAAGTATATTCATGATGATTTCTGACGGCAGCAGGATAGGTAATAAAGGCATCATAATATTGATCGATTAGAGTTTTAGTAATCAGCGCATAATCAACATCTTTAATTTTTTTGATTGTCGCTGCAAGTTCTTCTTCTAATTGTTTGAGGGGAACAGGCGCAGACATTGTAAAATCTTCAAGTCGTATGGAGTCAGGATTGAGTTTTTGTACTGAATTAATGCGAATTTGTAGCATTTGTCGATATGCAGAAATATCTCCGTCGATGAGTAAAAAAGAGCCAATTTCAATCATCGATTCAATTTCAGGTTTAACATCCCAAAATTTTCCTTCAATTTGACCGGTTTTGTCTTGAAGCGTAATCGTTAGGTAGGGTTGTCCTGACGCTGTCACACCTTTACTTAAATTGCTGACTAAAAAAGCTTGCTTGATAGCCTGGCCATCTTTAAAGTCTTTAATCGCCATGATAGGACTCCTTTAATAATCGCTTGATAATGGAATAATTATAGCCCTTCCTCAATAGAAAGTTAATTAATTTTTCTTGAAGTTTAGCCCCAGAAAATCGCCTTTCATAAAGTCTTTTACCTTTTTTTAGATCTTCAGTTAGATTCACGAGTTCTAAGGTTGCATCTTCTTGCGGAAGTTTTAATAAAGATTGGGTAATACGTTTAAGCTCATAACCTCTTTCAAGCAAGCGTCTTTTGATGGATTCAATCTTTAAACGATAACTTGAACGTGAATATTTTTGATTGAATTGTGTAGTTAGTTGGTCTATTTTCTCATCTTCAATGGATGCATCAAGGGTAAGCTTTTGAATGAGTTCGTTGGAAAATTTTTTTTCAAATAGTTTATCTTTAATCACACGCTCTCCATAACCTCGTTGTTGAAAATGATGAACCCAATCTTTCATTAAAGCTTGATCATCAATTAAATGGGCTTGCTTTAATCGATTAATGACTTCTTCTACTTGTGGTTTGATTGCCTTGCGATGGTAAAGTTTTTCACGTATTTGATATTCCGTGTATCGACCTTTTGAAAGTAAGCGAAAACCATAATCAATAAAAGGTTGGGTTTGACTCGCTAGATTAATTTGTTCAAATTCCTTTGGACTAATGACTTTGCCAACGTAGTAGTAACCTTGCGTAAATTGATCAGGTGAGAGCGCTAGGTTTTCACCCGAAAGAAATGCGATGATAATTTGTTTTCTTTTCGTTGTAATCGATTCGATAACTTTACCAGTATTGGCGTATGGCACGTTGATATACCTCTAATAAATTTTGATAAAAAGTAGTGAGTGCATAAGGTTGAACTGCTTCTTCAATTTGATTGATCATCGCTTGAAATTTTGAATCATTCAAGGAAAAGATTGTATTGAGTTGACGAGAAAAATCATCGATATCAGCAAAAATGAAACCAGTTTGTTGATGACGAATTAATGTAGCTAAGTTTTCATCATAACGGCATAAGACAATTCGCTTAGATACCATTGCCTCCATAAATGTTAGACCTTGGGTCTCAGTTAAACTCGCAGAGGCAAATACATCTGCTAATTGATAATAGTAAGGGACATCTTGAATTGGTACTGCTCCCACAAATTGAACGTCATGTTCAAGTTTCATTTCTGAGACAAGTTGAATTAAATCTCTTCGATCGGGCCCATCACCCACAATTAAAAGTCTAGTTGGGGGATGTGGTTTTTTTAAATATTCTGCAAAACCTTTAATAATCACATCCATACTCTTTTCTTTTGCTACTCTACCAAGTGAAAGTAAAACTTTTTCTCCGGGTTTGGTCCATTTTGCTCGAAGTTCATCAATTTTATTTTTGTCTAGATTCTTTTGTTCAAATCTAGAAAAATCAATACCCGTTGGAACAATATTGATGTACCGGTCAACGCCATAACTTCTAATTTTCTCTTTGGTTTTTATTGACGGAGAAATGAATTCAGTACATTGTTCGGCAATTGAACGGGAAAAATGTTTGACGACTCTTGACGCAAGACCTTTTAAAAAACCTGCATAATGCGTATAGTCTTCATACATCGTGTGATAAGTAACAACGGTAGGAACCTTCAAAAAGAATGCCGAGATTTTGCCAAAAATACCTATTCCAGCATCGGTGTGAATATGAATAACTTCTGGTCTCCACTTTCGAATAAATTGAAATGCCTTCGCATTAAAGAAACTAGACATGCGATAACCATATAATTTTTTTAATTCCACACCGGGTACACGAATCATTCCAGATTGGATGCTTGTATCCTTACCAAAAGGATTCGTCGTAATAACAAGCACTTCATGGCCTTGACTTGTTAAAACCTTTTGATGCAAACCAACACTAACTGAAACACCATTAATCTCAGGTGGAAAGGTGTCAGAGAATAATGCAATTTTCATAGTTACTTATCTTTCAACTTCTTCTTGTCAATTTCATCCGTATGGATGACATTACCATAACGGTCAACTTTTTTGGGTTTAAAACCAAAGAAATCTCTTGCCATTTTTGAGAAGCGATTACGGATTTTAACTGAAGACATTTCCCCTGTTGAAAACATAACTTCTGCAGTTTGTCTGCGAATTTCAATGGTGGATTTTTGTAATTCAACAAAGGTTTGAGTATTTTGTGTAAGGTTTGAATCTTTGTTACCGATGTTAAAGGCTATAACGCTGATGGCGCCGATAATAAGCGTTAAATAGAATGTCACACCACGCCAAATTAACTGAGGGGCAATTGTTTGTGAATAACCCCCAAACAAACTTTGAAATAAATATGAGAAAAAGAATTCAGAAAATCCAACAGATCCAGGTAAAGGCGCAAAATAAATGATTACATTAAGATATGCCGTCATAAAAATACCATCAAAGATATTCGTTTGGGATAGGTTAATTGTTGGTAAAGCAAGAGCTGAAAGATATGGAATAGAATAGGTTAACGTTAAGCGAAGAAAGAATAAAATCAGTAAGACGATGGTAACAGGAGTGTTGGACTGTAATCTTTTACTTTCAATTCTAAAGTTTTCAATTTGTACTGATAAGTTAGATTTGACCGCATCAGGATTTTTTAATAATTTCAGTTTT
>JBEDEK010000131.1:0-4031 GCA_041175745.1 Bacillota bacterium
GATTTAATCGGCATCGTGCTCATCGTTTATTCAGTGATTGGAAGTGGCTTTTCTACGTTGGCATCTTTTTTAATGATTTATTTACTCAAACAAAGAAAAAACCAACCTAAGAAAAAATAGGTTGGTCGTTGTATAAATAGTCTATTAACTACTTACCAGCGATGGTAAGTTTTTTAATGTAGATGCTAGGCACGTCATAGCCAGAAGATAATAATTCGTTATCGCTGGCGACTTCTTTGACATTCATAAACATATCCATTAAATTACCGGCAACGGTAATTAAGGTTAATGGGGTGCTGCGTTTCCCATTTTCAATCATGAAGCCGTTGGCTTGCAAGGAGAAGTTTCCAGATGTTGGATTTAAACTTGCATGTACACCCATCACTTCGGTGATATAAACACCATCACCAATTTTGGCAAAGAGTTCTTCAAGTGATTTACGACCTGGTTTTAGGACAATATTTTGGAATCCAACGCCAACTTTACCACCCGAACGATAACCATTACCAGTGGTTTGAACACCGTCTTTATGTGCTGTATTTAAGTTGTGGAAGTAAGTTTGTAAGACACCTTTTTTCACAACCGTTTTATTGTAAGTAGCTACACCTTCATCATCGAAGTAGGTAAAGAAAGCATTTTTCTTTAACGGCATTTCCATGATCGTAACCTTTTTACTAGCAACAGGTTGATTAAGTTTACCAATCATTAAAGAAGTTTTCTTTTGCACTTCATCCGCAGACGCATTATCTAAATAGGCCGATAGTAAATCTGCGACAACTTCTTTATCTAAGACCGTTTTGTAATCTTTGGATGGGCATTGGGTACCACCAAATTTAATTAAGGCTTTACCGATGATTTTATTAACAAATGTATCGACATTGAAAGTGGTTAAATCATTAGAGAAATGAACATCACCTTCACTCTTGCGTTCTTCGCCTTGAATGGCTAAAACCCCAGCATAGTAATAGTAATAGTTGCTCTTACGCTTTAATTGCAATCCATAAGAGTTTAATAACATCGCTTCTGATTCACGTTCTTGATAACTGCACGCATTCACTTGGGCGATGCGTTTGTCCGCAGCTTTTAACTTACGTTCAATCTCAAATAAGTTTTTCTTTTTGACATCAATGGAGAGTTCAGCAATATCAGGGTTGTAAACTTTTTTCTTTTTATACTTTTCCGAACCCTTAAAGATAATCGCTAACTCTTCTTTGGTCACCGTTCCAGCATTCGTGATGATTTCATTCACTAAAAACTCAGGCGTTTCTTTACTCATTTTTTCCGTTGAAGCATAACCGATCTTACCCTTGTAAATACCACGGGCATAGAGGGAAATATCTTCGGAAAGCTTATAACCTTCAATTTGCGCATTATATAATTTGAAACTCAATGATTTAGCACGAGAGTAGTATAGTTCTAAAACTTCCACTCCTTTTTCTTTTGCTAATGCAAAATAGGCATCAAACTTTGCCATGTTATTGTCCTCCTCGACGACCACCAACGGTGATTTCAGTGACCCGAATGGTTGGTTGACCAACATCGGTTGGAATACTACCAGAAGCGGCGCCACACATACCTTGAGCTCTTGCTAAGTCGTTGGCGACCATGTCAATCTTTGCTAGGGTTTCATCACCCTTACCAACTAAGGCAGCACCCTTGACTGCTTCCGCAATTTTGCCATTGCGAATCATATAACCTTCCGAAACAGTGAAGTTGAATTCACCTGTGGCAGGGTTCACAGAACCCCCACCCATTTTTTTAGCGTATAAACCGTATTGGGTTGCTGCAATAATTTGTTCAACCGTATGAGGACCGTTTTCAATATAGGTGTTTGTCATTCTTGATGTTGGCTCAAATTTATAATTTTGTCTTCGAGAGTGTCCGTTTTGCTCAGCTTTCATCCGTCGACCATTAAATTGATCAATCATGAAACTATTAAGGACACCATCCTTAATTAATTGAACTTTTTGCGCTGGGAAACCTTCATCATCAACGTTAGTGGAACCCCAACCAAAAGGAATGGTTCCATCATCGACTGCATTCACAATTGGATTAGCGACTTGTTTGCCCAGCTTGTCCCAGAAAACAGATAGTTTCTTTGAGACCGCTGAGGCTTCAAATGGGTGACCGCATGCTTCGTGGAAAATAACCCCACCAAAACCATTACCGATGACCACAGGCATTTTACCCGAAGGACATTCAGCAGCGCCTAATAACGAAATAGCGCTTTTCGCCGTTTCGATTGCCATTTCTTTTAATTTAATCTTAGAGGTAAAGAAATCAAATCCGTCACTTGCACCCGGGCCTTCACCGAAATTTTCAATCTTTCCATTTTCGGCTGCAACCGCGATCATATAAAGTCTTGCTCGGCGACGGGTATCTTCAACATGTCTTCCCAATGTATTGAAGATCGTCACTTGTTTCACCATATCTGAAATATAGACGTTGGTTCTGACAATACGCTTATCAAAACTTGCCATTGTATCATTGACCATCTTCAACAAATCAATTTTTTCTTTAACAGAAATGGTTTCCATCGGTTGTGAAGATAAATTGATAATTTCTTTTACTTTCACTTTTTCTAATGGAGGTGGGGTAAGAATGCGTGGACCAGAAAAAGCTTTTGCCACATCTTGGGCTAACTTGATTAAACTCTTCTTTGAGAGATCAGAGGTATATCCGTAGGCACTTTGTAATCCTTTTAGGACACGGATACCCACACCGAATCCGTTTGTTGAGACGCGTTCCTCAATTTTGCCATTTTCCATGGAAAGATTTGAACTTAAGGTGTCTTCTAAATAAACTTCCGCAAAATCCGCGCCAAAGGCGGTCGCTTCGAGAAGTAACTCGCTCGCTAATTTCTTAGAAATCATAACATTCCTCCAAATAATAAACTCATTTTAACAAGTTTTTATCGGTGTGACTATCAAATGTTAGTTGGGTCAAAGAACACTTTACACAATCCTTACAGCATCCTTGTGGTAGGTAATATCAGGATATGCTTTAATAATGATGCCTGGTAAGAATGGTTGTTCATCACCATTCTCGTTCCTTGATCGGCACACGATCCGCTCTCACTGAATGCGATACCAGCGCCAATCTGTTACTGATTTCTTGGTTTCCAAGAAATTTTTTATTTGAGTTGTTAAATATATGGTTTAATATAAATGACCATACCGAAGGGTAAAAGGAGAAAGATGATGAAAATTCAAAAATTGTTGCCACTATTTGGCACGACACTTGTACTCGCAAGCTGTTTAGGACCACAAACCTATTTTTCCGATGTGTTTAACACGATGAACGATCTTTATTTTCCAACGCTCGACAATCAAAATCGAATCACATCCAATTATGAAGTGGAAGCAACTTTATCAGTAGATGGTGAAACCACCACTTACCAAGTTTATTTATTTGGAACCGGTATCAAACTAGTGAGCAGCTCCCTTGAAATGAACGAAGGAGTGGAAACCACGAGAACCCTAACAATTGTTTATGATTATGCAGAAGGTGGTTTATTTGCTAAACGCGAATTCGCCAACACTCCTAATCAAATCGATAAAGTCTTTGATGCTTTCGAAGCTGATTCGTTTGATATGTTTGATGAGGCGGTCGATACTGCTAACACCGTTTTATCCGAAGAAACAAAATCGATTATTAATAACCAAGCCACAAATCTTGTCATTGGTGGACAACCTGAAACGCAAGACGTTAAAGTCTACACACTACCCGTTGGCAATTTCTTGGACTTAGCGAGCTTCGAAGATACGGTTGGATTTGTGCCCAGTGACCTAGATGTGGTGATTACTTTTACCACCAGCACAAGCGAAGGTGAAATTAGCATTAGCGCTACCGGTGATAACAAGGTTTACGAAGCAACGATTACCTTTAGAAACCATGATGCACTAGTGCCAGCAGACTATTTATTAAGTGATATTGAAAAAGCAACCTACGAAGGATTTGTCGCATAATTTAATTTTAAGCTAAATTAAAAACCGGTCTCATTCAGACCGGTTTTTTTATTAAGTGTTAAC